>JAKQFH010000006.1 GCA_029556265.1 Chloroflexota bacterium
ACCAATACACAGCCATCGATGAATACAGCCGATTGAGGTATTTGGAAGCTTTTCAAACAGCAGACACCTTCTCTTCAGCTGTTTTCGTGGAACATGCCTCAGCCTGGTTTGCCAAAAAAGGCATCCGGATTGAATGTGTGCCGACAGACAATGGGTTTGAATTCACAAAACGCTTCCAGAAGACCAAGGTGGAAAGGAATCTAAGTTTGTTTGAGATGGTTCTGGATCAATATACCCCCAGGCATAATGGTAAAGTAATGAATTTCCTGTCACACATTCAATTTCTTAAGCAGACTATCTAATATGTTGGACAAACCGATATTATAGGACTTTTCTATCTGGTTTTGATATATTGACTTTCATCCGCAAAAGTTCTATGATATTTACAATAAACTGACAAATTCTTGTCCTTCGTTCGTATAGTTCCTTTGTTGTCTTATTTACGTCCAGCTTAACTTATCCGACTTGATTACAAAAAGCCGAATTGCGATGACCTACTTTGAATATCGGAGGAAAAATGTCTGCAAAGCGAATTTGGATGTTGATCGCGTCCGTGGTAATCCTGGGGGCATTGACAGTAGTCACTGTCATGGCAAATCCCTTCTCACAAGCATCCAGTGAGGATGGGGTAGTTACTGAAGAGTGGAAAGGCGTTGTGGATGCCGTAATTGGCGATTACCCCGACGAGAACGGCTACACAGGCCCAGTTATTAACAGCTCAGGCGTTGAGGTTCTTTCAGAGGGAACGAACGACCTGAAAACCTTGCCCGCACAACCTGGAGACGAAGGTGAAATTCGCCCGGATGAAAACCAGCTCCAGGCATTGGAAGCCGAACCGCAGTGGAGTGATTTGCACTATGATTTCTATGCCGGTGAGACGATGCGCCCGCGCAGTAGTACGACCAAATTTGACTATGGTAACAGCGGCTGTATCTGTCGTACGGAAGGACGTGACCTTTTCAATATACCACTTATTCTGCCTCATGCATCCCGCATAGATTACTTGAGGATCTATTATTATGATACCTCCGACACAAAAGATGTGAAGGCTTGGATCGTTAGATTTGACGGCGCCGGTCATTTCGAAGACATAATTCTAGTTACATCCAATAGCTCTGCTGGTTTTGGTTATAGAGATAGCAACTATGTGGGACACACGGTGGACAATGTGAATTACGCCTATGTTCTGATGGTGGACTTCGAAGCTACTAATGTGAACAATTCACTTTGCGGCCTGCGCGTAGCCTACCGGACGAGCTAGTTTCAGTTCACATAACCTGGAAAAGGATGAGGTGAACCATGAAACAGACGATACACGGGACACAATGGGTAGGATGGCGGATACTGATAGTCGGGATTTTGCTGGCAGTCCTGCTGAACGCTGTTCCCACCGGTACGGTCAGCGCATCGCTGATCTCTCGTGAGATATTCTCTCTTCAAATCCATTTACCGGAAGGGGCTCGCATTGAATATCTGCGGCTGTATTACTATGACAGCAACCCTTCCGTGGACAGCCTTGCCTGGATTACCACTTATGATGGAGCAGGAAACTTTTCTCACTTGATCGGTGTTTCGTCAGACGGGTCCGGTGGGTACGGCCAGAGGCAAAGCGCCTATTTCGAGCATGTTGTGAATAACGAAGCGGCAACGTACGTGCTTCAATGGCGTCCGGTGGTGTTTGATTCGAGCATGCGTTTGATGGGTATGCGCGTCGCGTACCGACTGCCTGACGGAGCTGGCGGTTGGATACCGCTTTACAATCACATATTTGTGGCGGGCAGCACTTTTACCCCGGTTTCCAGCAAGGTGGAATGGTGGTATGCTGGTTATGGTGGAGTTTATGCCATTAGTTGGGATCACTTCCTGCCCTTCCTGAGGAAGTAAAATTTCCCGGAAGAACCGAAAGCGCTTTGTCAGGCTTTTTGGTTGTCAGTTGGAATTCGATGAATGAAGAAACAGCGGTCCCCAGCAGGGCCGCTGTTTTCATCAGGGTTCCCTGCAATTTCCTCATCGCGCCGCTTAAGACCAAGCGCGGGGGTATGCTTCGTGTAAAACAGATACAAAGGAGCTTGTAATGGCGATAATCATTGTCATATCGGTTCTGGTCCTCAGTATGTTCAACTCATTACCCTTTCAGGCGGACTCCAACAGCTTGCCTTGGTACGGCTGGGCTCTGCTTGGCTTTCTGGCAGCCTTCGCGCTCAGCCTGGCCCTCAAGAAGCAAGCACCGGAAGGACACACCTTGCATCCGGGAACAGAAGAAGCCAAGGCTGAAAGTATGGCTGAGGATAATGAACGCGCTGAACTGTTGGAGCATACCAAGGCGTTGGTTGATGAGAACCTAGGAAAGGTGCTGGACGACGAAACCGGAGGAGCTTTCCCCGAAGAGGGCAAAGGTAAAACAACGGACAATGCCCCGGGCGCAGAAACGGGAGAAGGGGGTTAAGTTCGGCTCCTGCGCATCTGTATAAACTCCCAGGTGGCAGGTCATTGGTTTTCCGCCTGGTTTTCTTTATAATTCGTCAGCACTTGGAACCGAAGCGGTGATGCGGCACAAAGTGCTGAATTTTTTGATGCACAAAGGACCCTCAGTGAATACAAGGAAACACACTCTAAAACCCCGTCGCACAAAAACCCCTGCCTGGGCGTGGCTTTTAGTGGTCGCGGCTGCCGCACTGCTGGTATATTTTTTAATTCCACAAGGGTACGCCAACAGCCAGAAATTGAAGCGGGAGCTGAGCCCGGCGGAAGTCATGGCGCTGCGGGAGGGGGGCGCGTTTATTGTGGATGTGCGTGAACAGAGTGAATGGGAGCAAGGGCATATCGAAGGCGCGGCGCTGATTCCCCTTGGTCAGCTTTTACAGCGCTCGGGCGAACTGCCCACAGACCGGACGATCGTGGTGGTCTGCCGCTCCGGGAACCGCAGCGCGCAGGGCAGGGATATCCTGGAAACAGCAGGTTTTAAGACTGTCAGCTCCATGCGCGGCGGGATGAAAGCTTGGCAGGCGCAAGGTTACTCAGTGGTCACAGGGCCATAATAACTGCCGCAAGAAAAACAGCGGGAATCCTTGCGCGGATATGCTGTCTAACCTCTTGCGGGTAGGGGTGTAGCAACCCGTCCGGAAAATAATCAAAACCTGAACGCGTTTACCGGATGACTCATCCCTACGCCTGAAAATCTCGACTGTGGGTAGCGTTCATCCCGCGAGGCTTGTGCCGCGTTTGATCAACCAAACACCGAAAAATCGTAAGGGGGCAGGCTTAAGGTCCCGTTATCGTGCATCTGCCCCTTGCCAAACAGACGCTCTTTCCCGCTCAAATTGCATTGTCGGGCTGACCAAGCGGAAATCACCTGCTCTTGTTCGCAAAAATTCGCGATAAGCACCAGACGGCGTGAGCCTTGGCTCGCGCGGGCAGCCATTAATACCGCGCGGCTGCCGCTTTCAAGCACTTCCAGCTCCCCGCCAGCCAATTCGGGGTGCGCCTTGCGGAAGTTGATTGCCGCGCGCAGGTTGCCATAGACGCGGCCTTCCAGGCTCTGTGGGTCGAACCGGCGCGCGTAACTTGCCGGGTCAGCTGCCACGCGGTGCACCCAGCGGCTGTCATCTTTGCGCGTCGGGTTATCCAGGTAGCTGTAGTCGTTAAGCGTGCCGATTTCATCACCCAGGTAAATCAGCGGGATCCCGCCGAGCATGAGCGCGAGGTCGTACAGCAGCGAGATACGGCGGACAGCCAATTCCACCTCGTTTGGACCTTCTTCCGCGAGCGCCTTCTCCAGCCCTGCTAACGAAGCGCAAGTGCCCGAGATACGGCAGTCGCCAGTTTTGGGGTTCTCCTGAAAAGGCAGCCCGCGCGCGAAACTGCCGGGGAAGCGCCCGCGGTAGAACGCGTTCAGAAATTGTCGGTGGTCGCTGCCGTTCACTCCCAGGCTCGCGGCATCCGCGTCATCAAAAGTCCAGCCGATGTCGTCGTGACAGCGCACGTAATTGACCCAGGCGGTATGGGGATGGATGGCAAACCGGCGGCGCAGCGCCTGCTGCAGCAAATCGATATTGCGCGTAGCCATTGTGTTCCACAGCAGCGTCATGACCAGCGGATTGTACGAGAGCTGGCATTCCTCCGGTGAGATGTAGCGCGCCACCTCGTCCGGGTGGACGATCGCTTCAGATTTAAGCAGGATGCAAGGCGCCGCGATCCGGGTGAGGGCGTTGAAAGCTTGCAAAATCAGATGCGCCTCCGGCAGATTCTCGCAAGTTGTGCCGAGCTCTTTCCAGATGAACGCGACCGCGTCCAAACGGAAGATTTCCACGCCCTGGTTTGCCAGGAAAAGCAGCTCGCCCGCCATGCGGTTAAAGACATCCGGGTTGGCATAATCCAGGTCCCATTGATACGAGTGAAAGGTGGTCCAAACCCACTTACCCGGATCCTCAATCCAGGTAAACGCGCCGGGGTGTTCGTCCGGGAAGATTTCGCGCAGGTTGACCTCATACAAATCCGGGATAGTCCGGTCGGGGTAGATGCCATACATCGCTTCATAGCGAGCCTCACCTACCTTGGCGCGCCGCGCCCACGCGTGCTCGTCAGAAGTGTGGTTGATGACCAGGTCCAGCACCAGGCTGATCCCTTCCACTCGCAGCGCGCGGGATAGCTCTGCCAGCTGAGCCATATCGCCGAGCGGCGGGTGCACCTCCCGGAAGCTGCTGACAGCATAACCGCCGTCATTTTCCCCGGCGGGCATACTGAAAAGCGGCATCAGGTGCAAATAGGTGAGCCCCAGCTCTTTGAAGTAGGGAATTTTGGCGCGAATACCTTCCAGATTCCCGGCAAAGAGGTCCACGTAACATACGCCGCCAAGCATTGTGTTGGATTGGAACCAGAGCGGGTTTTCTTCGCGGTTTGCGTCCAGCGCGCGTAAATCTGCTGGACGGGCGAATACGGCGCGTGCCAATTCGCTGAGGAGATCTTCCAGGTGATAGAAAAAGTCGTAATGAGCGGCATAGAGGCGGTGGTACAAGCCAAATAGCCGGGGGAAGTGAAGGCTCAGACGCTGCGTGAAAACCAGCCAGGCTTGTGGATCGGCTGCGATTTGGTCAGCAAATGCCGCTTTTAGGCGCGGGAGGAGTTTTTCCAGGCTCTTCGCGGCTTCAACACTCAGGTTGATTTCACCGTGGATCATCTGGCAGCCTCGGCTGCGGCTTGCTGTGCCAGCGCAAAGGCTCCGCAAACCCCGGCGCGGGCGCCTAATCCGGGTGAGACGATGTAAGTATCCATATATGAGAGGATTGTTTCAGAGCTGATGTAATTATTCAGATAAGTCAGAACCTTGGCGCGCACCAGTGGCAAGAGAACGGGCTGCTGCGCGACGCCGCCGCCCAGGATAATGCGCTGTGGAGAAAAGCTGCAAATGAAGCCTTGCAGCGCCCGGGCGATATAGTGCGCTTCAAGCTCCCAGGCGGGGTGGTCGGCGGGCAGGTGCTCGGCAGGCCGACCCCAACGCTTTTCCATCGCCGGGCCGCTTGCCAGACCCTCAAAACAATCGCCGTGGAAAGGGCAGGACCCGGGGAAGGGGTCCTGCGTGAAAGAATGAGGGAGGGGTATGTGACCCATTTCGGGGTGGATTAATCCGTGTAAGAGCCTTCCTTCCACCATCGCGCCGCCGCCGATACCGGTGCCGACCGTGAAATACAGGAAGGTGGACAGGTTCTGCGCCGCGCCCCAGCGCCATTCGCCCAATGCCGCGCCGTTCACGTCGGTATCAAACGCGATTGGAACTGGCAGGGCTGATTGCAGCGCCCCGACAACATCCGTGCCAGCCCAGCCGGATTTTGGCGTTGCCAGGATGCGCCCGTACGTGGGAGAAGCCGGGTTTGGGTCCAACGGGCCAAAGCATGCGACACCCAACCCTGCGAGGGGGCCAAAGACGCGGGTCTGGTCCCTGAAAAAGTCGAGCGCGCGACTGAGCGTTTCCTCCGGGTTCGTGGTGGGGAAGCGTGTTTCTGCCAGGCTTTTTCCTTCCGCGTCACCTATCGCGCACACAAATTTGGTGCCGCCGCCTTCAATGCCGCCATATAAGGGACTATTATTCATCGATTCTCCTCCAAAAAACAGCAGGGCCAACCTTCTTTTTTGAGAAAACCGCACCAACAACTGCCGCGCGTGTTAACACTAATTCGCGAACATAAGAACCATCCATGCCGCGCCGCTTTGAGAGAACGCCTGGCTGGATTATTCCTTATCCGAGCCAAGATAATCCGGGCGGGGAGCGTTGGGTCCGTGCGGTTTGTTAGGCAGATCCGGGCCAATGGGCTTGAGCCAAACAAAACCGTAGGGCGGCAGGATGTAATCCCCTGGAAGAACGCGCGTGCCTGTCAGTAAGTCCTCAAAGGCGGCGGCCGTTTCAGGGATCCAGCCGTGAACCTCGGCATCCGTCAGGTTGTTCAAGACAACCACGCGCTGACCTTCATATTTGCGCTGGTAAGCCGCGACAGACTTCGCGTCATACGAAAAGTCCCGCCAGGCAAAGTCGCCCCAGCCAAACAGGGGATGCTGCTTCCGCACAGCAATAAGATGGCGGATGCGATGAAGCAGGGAGTCCGGGTCAGCCATCTGCGCGGCAACGTTCACCCGCGCGCTGGCGTATTCGGGGTCAGAAATGACCGGCGCAAAGAACTTCTCAGCCGGCGCTTCCGAAAAACCGGCGGAGGGGCTGTCATCCCACTGCATAGGGGTGCGCAAGCCGTTGCGGTCGTCCAGCCAGATGTTATCGCCCATGCCGATTTCATCGCCGTAATACAGGAACGGCGAGCCGCCCATGGTCAGCAACAGGGAATACATCAGCAGGATTTTGCGTTTGTCGTTGCCCAGCAGGGGTGCCAGGCGGCGACGGATGCCCATATTAAGGCGCATGCGCTCTTCTGGCGCGTAAATCTCCCACATCCACCGGCGTTCCTCGGGGGTGACCATTTCGAGAGTCAGCTCATCGTGGCAGCGCAGGAAGGTACCCCATTGGCAGTTGGCAGGCAGTTCTGGTGTGCGTGCCAGGATTTTCTCAATCGCGGTGCGGTCGCCCTGGGCCAGCGCCATGTAAAGATGCGGCATAAGCGGAAAATGGAAGTTCATGTGCATTTCATCGCCGCTGCCGAAGTAATGAATAACGTCCTCCGGAATTTGGTTGGCTTCTGAGAGGAGCAGAATACCCGGTTTATATTGGTCCACAAAAGCGCGCAGGCGTTTGAGGAATTGGTGCGTTTCGGGTAAATTCTCGCAGTTGGTGCCTTCGCGCTCAAACAAATACGGCGGGGCGTCCACGCGAATGCCATCGGCGCCCTGGTCAATCCAGAATTTGACGGTTTGCAGCATAGCTTCCTGCACAGCCGGGTTGTCATAGTTCAGGTCTGGCTGATGATGGAAGAAGCGGTGCCAGAAATATTGTTTACGCACCGGGTCGTAGGTCCAATTAGACTTTTCGCTATCCACAAAGATGATGCGCGCGTCCTGATACTTCTGGTCTGTATCGCTCCAGACGTAGTAATCGCGATATTTCTCGTGCTCCGGATGCTGTGGGTCGCGGGAAGCCTGGAACCAGGCATGCTGGTCGGAGGTGTGATTGGGCACCAGTTCGACCAGAATTTTGAGAGAACGCTGATGCGCCTGGGCGACCAGGTCCTGAAAATCCTCTAAGTTCCCATACATAGGGTGAATGCCGCAATAATCGCTGACGTCGTAGCCGTCGTCGCGCAGCGGGGAAGGAGAAATTGGCAGCAGCCAGATGGTGTCCACGCCGAGAAAACTCAGATAGTCCAGTTTTTCGGTGACGCCTTTCAGGTCTCCCCATCCGTCGCCGTTACTGTCCCGGAAGGCGCGAACGTACAGCTCATAAAAAATATCGTTTTTGTACCAGTGGGCAGGGTTTGTCATTTCAGTTCCTTATGGAGCATTTTCGTAATATTTTTTTAGAATTTTTCTGGCTGCTGGGTTCGGACTAGGTAATCCGAATGATCTTATGCACAGCCAAAACAACACGCATCGGGTTGTGTGCGGTGGTAAGCCCTTAAATTCTTCACCGCGTTCAGAATGGCAGCGCTTATGCACCCTGAGCGGAGGTGAAGGGTCTTGCCTGTTCAGGCAACTTCGGTTGCGCGCCTGGCTGCAGACCAGATGCCAATCGCGGTTGTTAGCCCTTGACGGAGCCAGCCATCAGCCCGCGTACAAAGTAGCGCTGCAGACTGAGGAAAACAACCAGCGGCAAAATCATGCTGACGAACGCCGCCGCTGTCATCAGGTGCCAGTCCTGTCCTTTTTCGCCAACTAACTGCGCGACCGCGATGGTAACCGTCTGGTTCTTTTCACCGAGGAACACTAATGCGACCAGATAGTCATTCCACAACCACAGGAACTGGAAAATCGCGAAGGATGCCAGCGCGGGCACAGAAAGAGGCAGGATAAGGTTGGTAAAGATTGTGAAGTTCGAAGCGCCGTCAATGTACGCGGATTCCAGCAGCTCCCGCGGTATCGTGCTGATGTAGTTAAAGAGCAGGTATGTTGCCAGGGGTAGACCGAAGCCTGTGTGAGCCAACCAGATTCCCAGGAAAGTCCCGTTCAGTTGTAATTTAACGTAATCCCGCAAAATGGGCACCAACGCGATTTGCAGCGGTACCACCAGCAGGGCGACGATAATCGTAAACACGAGGTTTCTCCCCGGGAATTCCAGCCAGGCGAAGCCAAACGCGGCAAAAGCCGCGATAAGAATCGGGATAATCGTGCCCGGGATGGTAACTGCCAGCGAATTTAAAAATGCGCCGCTCAGATTATTGCCTGTTCGGGTGATGGTCTGCCCCTGCGCGTTCTTGTAACTGATGGTCTTACCAGTCAGCACATCTTTGTAGTTCTTCAATGTCAAATTTGTAGCGAATCCGACCCATTCGTTTCCGGTAATGATTATCGTGCGTGTGCGTTTGTTACCGTACCAGGTGCCTTTTGCGCCGTCCTCCAATTGAACGCCGCGCTGCCATTCCTGGAACGTTGCGGTCCTTCCGCCGTACGTAATTGGCCCATCCAGGTTCACACCCTCTGGGAATGTGTAACGGTCGATTTCCAGGTCTTCCTTGTGGGGGAAAACGTTCCACCAACCATTTCTGAAGATTTCTTCACTGGGGCGGAAAGAAGTAATCAGAATTCCCAGGATGGGTATCATCCACATTGCGCAGATGAAAATCAGAACGAAATTCGTCCAGAAGCTTTGGGATGATTTTTGGGATTTTTGACTCTTTGCCATTAGAACCCCCTTCGCTGTTGATTGAACGAGCGGATGTTATTAATAATCACCGGGGTGACCAACAGCAGCAAGATGATGGCGATTGCTGAAGCCCGACCCGCGTGGTTATAAGTGAAACTTTGCAGGTAGAACTCGTTGGCAATCACATTTGTGCCGTTATTCCCACCGGTCATTACACGAACAATATCAAAGGTCTTCAGGCTAAAAATTATGATGGTGGTCGTAACCGTCAGCAGGGTACCCTTGATATAAGGAATGATTATGCTGAAGAAAATTTTAAATTCGTTCGCGCCGTCAATGCGCGCTGCTTCAAGCAGTTCCGCGGGGACACCTTTAATCGCGCTGGATAGAATCACCATGGCGTAACCTGTCTGCAGCCAAACCATGATGACAATCAGGAAAAAGTTGTTCCAGGGTGTCAGGTTCAGCCAGGGCTGCGGCGTACCTCCGAGGGCTGTCACCACAGCATTCAGCAAGCCAATTTCCCGGATGCCGACGCCGGTGCCTTTATAGGTATAGATGAATTTCCAAATAACGCCAGCGCCCACAAAAGACAAGGCGTAGGGCGTGAAGATGATAGATTTATACAGCACTTCCGCTTTGGACCGGTCTGCCAGGGTGGCAATCAGGAGCCCGAAAGCCACGCTGAAGAACGTTCCGAACACCAGCCAGAGCAGATTGTTGCGGAAGGTCTCTAGCATGCGCGGGTCGGTGAACGCGAATTTGTAATTCTCCAACCCAACCCAGGCTGTGCCGAGATAGTTGCGGAAGCTGGCAATCAGCGATCGCACCACCGGAACAGCCAGGAACCAACCCATAATGACCACGGCGGGCCCGACGAACACGAAAGGCTGTAATTTCCTCGCGATTTTGGTGGGAAGTTTAACAACCAGCCAGTTGGTTACGGTGAATAACAAAGCAACGCCGCCAACACCCCAAACAATCGCCACGAGCACCTGAACAATTTGGGGCGCTGCCGCCCGCTGCAAGAATATATAGCCTTGCCATAAAACCAAAAACGTAAGCGCTGGTATGAGAACTGAGATAAACAATTGTCCGAGCGTGGTTCCGAACCAGGCAATGACTTTCGCAATCGGATTATTGGCGCCGGGGCTATTGGTTTGAGAAATATTCATACAAACACCTCCTCAGCAAGCTTCAATAGGAGTGGAGAGCAGGCAGGGTTTCCACCTGCTCTCCTTGCGCGGCATGTTTCGAATTAGGGAGCCTGCCGCGCGTTTTTAGCCTAGTTCAGCCTGGCTGGTTACCTTGGCCAGGATGCGTCAATTTGTTTCAGGGCCTCATCACGGGTGATGGTGCCGCTGACGTAGTCGGTCATATACTTCCAGAATGTACCAGCGCCAACCGCACCGGGCATCATATCCGAGCCGTCGAAGCGGAAGGTGGTCGCATTGCGGATGGTTTCAGCAACACCGCGTGTCACTGGATCCACATACCAATCCAGGGAAGCGTCGTTGTGAGTCAGGATTGCGCCGCCGCTCTCAACCCAAGTCTTGAGGGATTCACCGGTTGAGAAATACTGGATGACCGCGCGCACTTCCGGCCTGTCATTGAAGACAGCGTAAATGTCGCCGGCGCCCAGGACGGGTTTGCCGAATTCTTCTTTGATACCGGGCAGGTAGAAGAAGCTGTAATCCACGCCAGCCACGGCTTCTTCGGGGAAGAAGGTGGTGACAAAGTTACCCTGGCGGTTGAACCAGCATTTGGGCGGATTCTCGAACATGGGTTTGGGGGCGTCACCAAAGTTTATGGTTGGGATAGCAGCGCGGCCGCCGTACACGTAAGCATCGTTGAACCAAATAGCTTCGATGTAATCGAGGGCTTCCTTGACTTCAGGTGAGTCGAACTTCAGTTCGCCAGCCACCCATTGGTCATACTTTTCGGGGCCGGCCACGCGCAGCATTACGTCTTCGATCCAGTCGGTCATTGTCCAGCCCGTCGCGGCGCCGGATTCAATCCCAATACACCAGGCAGTGTCGCCGTCATCAGCGATTTCCTGTGTGAGGGCCATCATCTCATCCCAGGTGGTGGGAACTTTGTAACCGGCAGCATCAAATGCCTTTTTGGGGTAGAAGACGAAGGACTTGCCATTGGCGCGAGCCCAAATACCAGCGACGATTTCGCCGTTAGGGCCAGTCATCCTGGCCAGATCCTGCCAGGCATCGCTGTAGTTCTTCTTAATCCACTCGGGATTGATCAGGGTGTTCATATCGATGGCATAACCCTTTTCCACGGCGTATTTCAGCAGACCGGGCTGCGGGTAGTCAACGATGTCGGGGCGGTCGCCGCCATCCAGACGAATATTGATGTTGGCTTCAAACTCCTTGGAGCCTTGGTATTGGATGTCGATGCCAGTCTTCTCTTCGAAGGCTTTGATGGAGTCGTTGAAGACTACTTCATCCTGGTCAGTAAAGGGGCCAGCCATAGTGACAACTTTCCCTTTATACAGCCCGGCATAGGCATTTGCCAGCTCCTGCCCCTGGGGCAGAGCGGCGACAGTTTCGCCTGCGGGCTTTTCGACCGCAGGGGCTTCAGCGGTCTTGGCACAGGCAGCCAGGACGAAGCTGGCGACAAGCAAAACAGCGATGCTTGCCCAAATAAATTGCTTTTTCGATCTCATGGTCTCTCCTTATTATTATCTACTTTGAACTAAGTGAAATGGACGAAATCCTCTCCGTTTTTATGTTCCAGTCTCCTTTCTATCTCACGGGTTGATTGGCGTGGGATAAGTTCAGTTTGAAGAAGGATTGATTTGTTCGCCTCGGCGCCGTTTTTCATCATTTGCATGAGAAGCAGACAGCTCTGGCGGGCAATTTCATTCGCCGGAACACGCACCGACGTCAATCCCGGATAGTAACAAGCAGCTTCGGGGATGTCATCAAAACCTACAATTGAAATATCCCTGGGGATTGTCAGCCCGGCTTCATGGATGGCTGCCATCGCGCCCAAGGCAACAGCGTCGCTGCTGACAAACACCGCGGAAAATTCACTTCCACTTGCCAACAAATCTCGCATTGCGGCATAACCGCTGGAAGAATTGAAATCCGCCTCCCGAATTAACCGCTCATCTGGATTCAAATCCGCGGCTAAGAGCGCCTGGCGGTAGCCCTGCAGGCGTTGGAAGGCTGAGGTGTAGCTAAGCTTGGCATTGGTGATACAGGCAATGCGGGTATGCCCTAACGTAATCAGATGGTGGACGGCCATTTGCGCGGCGGCGCAGTTGTCAATATCCACAAAAGGCAAGTTCGACCCGGGCACCTGCCCCATGATGACACAGGGAACCTCCAATTGCTCCAACGCCTTAAGCCCCGGGTCGTCAATCCTGGGTGTCAGTAAAATCATCCCATCGATATGCTTCGCCTGAGTAAGGCTCAGATAGGTATGGGTTTGCTGCCCGGGTTCCACCCATTCAATCAGGAGGCTGATTTGCTTTTCGTTGGCAACTTCTAATAGCCCACCGATAATCTGAGGAAGGAAGTTGTCGGCTGCAATGTAATGGGGATCACGGGTCATAATCAACCCGATAGCTTTGGCTTGTTTTGATGCGAGCGCCCGCGCCGAGGCGTTTGGATAATAACTAAGTTGGCGCGCGGCATCCTTCACTTTTTGACGGGTTTCCGGACGGATAGAATGCTGCCTTTCATCGTTGAGGACAAACGAAACAGTAGTTCGTGATACCCCAGCCAGCCTGGCTACATCCCGACTCGTTACCCTTTTTTCCATTCACCACCTATTCAAGACTTTCATTAACACGTGTTAATGCTCTTTTAATCAGTATAGCATATCCAAACGAGATGTCAATAAGAATTGGAAAAAAAGGGGATTCTGATTGCTTCCTGCTTTTTTTACGCTGAAAGAATTATGCCAGGACCTGAATGCCAGGGCCAGCCTCGATCAGGCCAATCTCCCAGGTTGGGGTGCCGGCTGCTTCGGCAGACCGCTGGAAGAGGCTGAGCTTTTCTTCCGGGACTGCCAAAAGGAGCCCGCCGCTGGTTTGGGGGTCAAACAAAAGCATTCGCTGGTCTTCGCTTATTTCCTGCGCGAACTGGACCTGAGGTTCAAAGTAGAGTCGGTTATCGCTGGCACCGCCAGGGAAGGTGTATGTTAAAGCGTATTTCCGCGCGCAAGAAACCAGCGGTATAGCACTCATTCTCAAGCGCGCCCCGCAGCCAGAAGCTGTAATCATCTCGGAAAGGTGCCCGAGCAAACCAAAACCGGTGATATCCGTGGCAGCGCGCAGGCTGCAGGAGGTCGCCAGCGCGCACGCGGCAAGGTTTAACTGTTTCATCCAACCCACGACTTCCGCCAGTTCCACCTCAGAAAGCAGACCGCGTTTATGGGCAGTAGCCAGGACGCCAAAACCGAGGGGTTTGGTGAGGAACAGATGGTCGCCGGGGGATAGAGCGTCTTTGGTTAGCAAAGAGCTGTTTTGGAGCATACCCAACACCGCCAGGCCAAACTTAGGCTCTTTATCCTGGATGGAGTGCCCTCCGGCAATGACGACGCCGGCTTCGCGCGCTTTCTCTGCCGCGCCGCGAACAATTTCCGTGCTGATTTCGAGGGGCAGGTCCGGGGGCAGGGCGGCAATGTTCAGGGCCAGGAACGGCTTCCCGCCCATCGCGTAGACGTCTGATAGGCTGTTAGCGGCGGCAATCGCGCCGTAATCATATGGATTGTCCACCACCGGCGTGAAAAAATCAGTGGTGAATACCAGCGAACGGGTGTCATCCAGCTTCCAGACAGCCGCGTCATCCGCGGAATCCAAACTAACCAGAAGATTAGGATAATCTTCCGCTGAAAAAACCGTGCTCAGGGGGCGCAGCACCTGCGCCAGCGTTTCCGCGCTCAGCTTGGAAGCTCAACCAGCGCAGCTGGAAAGCGATGTAAGGCGGATTTTCCTCCCTGAATTGGGAAGGTCGGTGGTGTCCATGTCCTGATTCTACTCTAATACATCCCACTGTTAGCGTGCAAACCGCTCACGCGGCATGCCAGCCTGTTCACTTTGCGGCGGTCTGGGTGGGAGCTGGCATGAAGTGTTTGAGGAAGTATGCGATTTGATCCTGCCAGAAGTGCCAGTCGTGAATTCCATCTTCTTCCACGTAAGTGAGCGGGAAGCCGAGACTTTGCGCGCGTTGATTGAAGATCTGGTTGATGGGCAGCAGTTCGTCCTGTCTGCCGCAGGACGCGTACAGACGAGGATAGGCAGTCGGGTTTTTCGCGGCATTTTCCAGCCATATCAAGGGGTCATCCGCGCCGCCCATTGCGTGAGCCAAATCGCCAAACAACTGAGAAAATTCCTGGTGCAGATTTACATCCTCGATTGTGGGAAGGAACTGCAAACCGAGCACACCCGAAAGGCTGCCCGCCGAAGAATAAAGCTCGGGGCGCAGCAGCGCGGCTTTAAACGCGCCGTAACCACCCATGGACAGCCCGGCGATGGCGGTGTTTTCCCGCTTAAGGTTTAATTGAAAGACCTTTTGGAGGTACTCCGGCAATTCTTCGGTCAGGTACCTGAAATAAGCCTGTCCGTTGCTCATGTCGGTGTACATGCTGCGCCCGCCGGTGGGCATAATCACTGCCAGGTTCAGCTCGCGCGCCAGGATTTCGATATTGGTGTAGCGCTGCCAGGCGCTGGCATCATCGGAAAGGCCGTGCAGCAGGTAAAGCACGCGGAAATCCGCCAGGGTTTTCCCTTTCAGACTGCTTGGGCTGGGGAGAATCAGATTAAGCGGAAGGTTGACCTTCACGCTCATCGAAGAATGGTCAATCCGTAAAAGAGCCATAACGTGCCTCCAATTTTTACTCCAGGCGAACCAAGCCCGGGAATATTTCCATGCCCTCGCATTATACCCAAAGCTAAAAAGAGGCCAGCTGGGTGCGGCCGCGCGTAAAAGCAATCAACTTGACACAGCGCCCGCCGGGGATATTATTGGATAAATGTTCTGTTACGAAAGGAACCAACCATGCCAATCACGGACGATCTTAACCATTACGCGTCAATAGTTTCCTGGAAGGTGAAACAGCAAACGCAAATCCTGCGCGTTCAGGCGCAGATTCACGACTTGGAAAGCCAAATTGGCATTCAGAAGACAATACTGGGAGAGCGCGCCTATGAACTGTTTTCTCAAGGCTCAATTTCTGGGACGAATCTCGCGGCGGAGGAACCTATCCGGCAAACTTGCGAAAAAATCAGCGCGTTAATTGCGGAAAAGGCGGAACGTCAGCAGGAATTGAGTTTGCTGCGCGCACAAACCCCTCCGGAGAAGTCCGAAGCCCCAACCGCGCCTGAGGCCGCCGCGCCAGCGCAAGCAGAGGATGTTTCGGAGCCGCTCGCGCCGCGGGAAGCACCCGTCGAATCGCGCATGCCTGAAAACATCAGCGCGGCAGAGAACCCAACGCAGCCGGCTGAGCAAAGTGGGGAGTGGGTGGACGTGAACCCCGGCTCGGGAGAGACGCCCCAGGAATAAAACGCGCTGATTTGAGCGCTTCAGCGCGCCATTTAAAGATAACTGATATTCCGGCAGCTTGTGCCTTTCCAGCAATCGGCGCGCTCTTTTGCTGGGGTGCAAAAAACCGCGCCTGGCAGCATGGAAGCCTGTCTGGCGCATGATAAGCTCCCGCTATCGCGGGTTGGTATCAGCGCAAGAAGCATTGCACTTTGCAGCGCCGGGGTTGGGAGCTGACCGGCAATCCATTTGCGCCCGCTGAATGCGGGCGCAAATGTTTCTATTTTCCAGAGTTTACTTGAGCAGATGGGGCAGGTAATTGCACCAATCCACCTTCAGATTGACATCCACGAAGATTGACGCCGGGTTGGGCGGGAAAACGTAGATCAACAACGTGCCGGTATGTTCTCCGTAGGGTAAACCGTGCGAATCAAAGGTTACCTCAATAGTCTGGCAAGTTCCAGCTGGCAGCGTCCCGAAAACCGGATTCACACTCAGCCAGGGAATATCTTGCAGAATTGAGCCTTCAAGGCGAAACGCGATGTCATGTTGCGTCGGGCCGATATTTCCCCAGGGCTGCCAGGCGGTCCCATATCCAAAACCGCCACCCGGATTAATAAACTGACCGCCATTCAAGTTGTTGGTGTCGGAGCTTCTCCGCCCCCATTCACCGCCAGGAGAAAACGACATGGTGGGGTAAAATACCAGCCACCAATGCCCGGAGGGAACCAGAACCGGCACGCTGAGGTTCAGGGTCACATTAGAGGGGAGGCCGCCGCTGCCCAGGCTGAAGCTGAGTTGGGGGTCTGTCGGTGGAATACTCAGAGTCCAGAGGGGCGCCGAGCCACCTCCAGACGGGTCGCCTGCCGGAATGCCGCCGGAATCGGCGTAAATTTGGAAAGTCAGAGCTGTGGCGTTGGTAAAACTGCTGCCGCCCATCCAGAATTCCCCGGGGATATTTATTGTATCAAGCGCCCAGGCGGATCCATTGAAAAAATCATCCGCCAGAAAAGAGCTGTAAGACGGCAGGTCCGGAAATTCCTGAGAGACATAAGCATCTGTGTCCGCCTCAATGACCGGCTGATACCACAGCACTGCGCCCTTCGGCTGGGCTTCCTCAGTGCGCTGATTGGCGCTTGCGGGTGGGGAGGCTAAAGTAAGCGAGCCCTCGGGTGGGGTTTCCGTGCCGCTGACCGCGGCTGGCACAAAGCTGCTGCCTTGATTAAAATGCATCCCGGAAGCGGGCATCTCTACCAAAGCCCAGGTCAGCTCCGCCGCCCGATTATTGCACACCTCAACAGAGGCAGAGCCCGTGCAGTTCGGGCACAGGGTGGCGCTTAGCGCTTGTGGATCTGCGCTGACACCCGTCCCACCAACGAAGGCCAGGCTGCTGTGGTGCATATTTGCGGCATCGGGGTAAGGCGCGAGCGCTGTGAGGGTGTTGGCAGCCGGGTCATACTTCCAAAATTCCGAGGCGTCAAGCGAGGCAACATAAATGATATGCTGGTTCCGGTCAGCGGCAGAGCTTCCAAACCAGGGTCCGCTGATGCCGTGGTCCACCGGAGGATCCGCGGGCTGGCTCAAGTTGAACGAATGCAGATTACTCCCGCCAGCCTCAAAGTAATACCTTCCATCCAAAATGGAGCTAAACCGGGCAAACTCACCATTATTAATAGGGGAGCTGAAATTGGTTATGGCCCAGGTATTCAGATTAAGCATGTATGCGTTGGTGGTTTTATATTGACCGATGACATATTGACCGCTGCCCGGGTCAAGGTCCCCCATCAAGTTACTTTCAAACGGCAGGGTCTGCGTTGACCACGTCCCACCTGGGCCGCTGATGTACAGCTGGTAACTGTTAGTGGTATTGATCAGGAATCGGCCGTCTGGGGTGATTTCCAAATTGCACTTTTGGCCCCCATAAGATGGTGGACCGGCCATGACCGTAGTCCATGTATCTGTGGAATCCTGGTATTGGTCAATTGTGTGGGTTGCCGCGTTAAGGGCAAATAAATTCCCGCTTGTATCGACTGCCATCTGGCAGGCTGTATCGTAAGGATTGAGGATTGTCCAGGAATCCGTGAGCGGGTAGTAGACGGCAAAATCGCTGGCGTCCGGGCCGGTATCCAGGCTGGTCAGGTAAACCTTTTCAGGGACGGTTGGACTTATCCCAAAATTGTCTACCCGGGAAACAAAGTTGTACCCGGCAATCCCGATTTTATCCCCTTCCGGAGCTGGCGCGCCGTTGCAGACATAAACCTGATCTGGTTGAGCGCCGCCGTCAACGTTGGAAAAAGTCAGCGTGACGGTGCTCCCTTTCCGGGCTGCTTTCATGTGAGCTGTTGTGAAGGGAGAATTCAGTTCAAAAAAGCCCAACCCAAAGGCGGGACCATTATTACCGGTGTAACATGCAGCGTGGGAGAAAGAATTTAAACCATCTTGCGATTGGATTTTCAGGAAAGGGTTGCTGTTCCCCGCACCGTAGTTCAGTACCAGAGCAGCGTATTGAGTATTGGTACCGATGGCGATGACATCAGTTTCCGCGCTGTTTCCTTCCCCGATAGAATCGTTATAGGTCGCG
Organism: Chloroflexota bacterium; assembly: GCA_029556265.1. GTDB lineage: Bacteria > Chloroflexota > Anaerolineae > Anaerolineales > Anaerolineaceae > Mesolinea. Next base: position 18,323 of record JAKQFH010000006.1, read on the forward strand.
ATTCCTTGGTTCCCACAAACCGCGGTGTTATCGGTAATGTTACAGCTGCCTTTCTGGATAGTCCAGTGCGGGCCAAGCGCGCCGTCCGGTCGGTTGAAATTATCCAGCACAAGGTATCCTGCCTGGATTTCATATCCAGGAATGGAAACGCCGTTCAGATCGGGTGCGGGTTGGGGCTCTAACCCGAGGGTGGCATCCACCGGTGGGATCTCGCCTTGTGCTAAGACGGAATTCGTCCTGTCAATCTGCCCCATGCTGAGTAGGAGCACACTTAGAACCAGGAGAATGGTCAAAGAAATTCTTCCTTTCATGCTTACCTCCATTTAACAAGTATTGCGGCGTCCAAAGAAATCTGAAAGAATCAGTTTATCTTTTTAGGCGCAGTGGTGCGATTATTTCCGTCGTGGCTGTTGGAATATTGGACAGATGTGCTTTCTCGCATGATTAAGGCTTTCATCCCTGAAAATCCAGGCTTGAGCAGGACGTTGGCTGAATAGGATGCGTTCCTATCCAGTGGACAGAATAGACAATAACAGAATAGCACGTTTGAGGCAAAAATCAAAGAGGAAGTTTGGAATTCAACCCAAAATATGAAAACTTGTTCGTCAATTACATCGCTTTGGAGCTGTACAGGGAAGGATGAGTCCGGAGGCGACTAGACCCTCTTGACGTCAATTTCAAAGCCGGGGATTTTTGATTTTCGTTCCAGCCATTTCAGCAGCAGGTTCAAAACAAAGACCATCAACAGATACACGACCGCCACGGCAAGATAGCTGGCAATCGGATTGTAAGTGACCGTGGCAGCGCGCTTGGCTTTTGCCATCAAATCCTGCACGGCAATCAGGAAGACCACCGCGGTGGTTTTAAGTAGGGAGATAGGCTCATTGGACCAGGACGGCAGCGCCAGCCGAAGCGCCTGCGGCAAAATTATGTGGCGGATGGTTTGCCAGCGCGAGAGACCAATCGAGCGCCCCGCCATCATTTGCGAAGGACCGATGGCTTGGATGGCGCCGCGCAGATATTCCGCCTGGTAGGCTGCGCTGTTCAGCCCGAGCGCCAGATACGCGGAAAGCGTCTGCGAAAGCGTGATGCCCAGCGAAGGCAGCCCGTAATAAATCAGGAAGAGTTGGACAAGCAGAGGGGTGCCGCGGAAGATTTCAATGTAAGCGGTAGCAAACCGGCTCAACCAGCGCGGGGCATAGATTTTTACGAGCGCGAGAAAGAGCCCGAGCGCAAAGCCGAGCGCCAACCCGACGGCAGTCAATTCCAGCGTGACGCCGGCGCCGCGCAGAAAGTCACTCAAAAATCTCTGCAAGAGGTGCAGCCATTCCATTTAGGATTGCGCTTCTTTCTTCCCGTAGAGTTCGGTGATTTTCCAGAGGAATTCACGGGTGCGTTCATATTTCGGATGGTAGAACAACGCGTCCGGTGAACCTTCTTCGACAATTTTGCCTCTCTCCATAAAGACAATACGGTCTGCCACCTCGCGCGCGAAGCCCATTTCGTGGGTCACCACCACCATTGTCATCCCATCCAGAGCCAGTTTGCGCATCACTTCCAAGACTTCGCCAATCAGTTCGGGATCCAGCGCTGAGGTAGGTTCGTCGAACAGCATCACGCGCGGATCCATCGCCAGGGCGCGGGCAATCCCAACGCGCTGTTGCTGACCGCCTGAAAGCTGCCCGGGGTAATGCCCCGCCCGGTCTGCCAAACCGACCCGGGTGAGCTCCTCCATCGCTTTTTGTTCTGCCGCTTTCTCCGGCATGTGCTTTACCCGCACGAGACCGAGCTTGACGTTCTCCAGGGCGGTCAGGTGGTTGAAAAGCAAAAAATTCTGGAAAACCATACCAATATGCTGGCGCACGCGGTCTTCGTCCGTGCCTTTGGCGGTAATCTCCTGCTGATCCAGCCAGATTTGACCGCCGTCCGGTTTGGTCAGCAGATTCAGGCAGCGCAGCAGAGTGCTTTTTCCGGTGCCGCTGGGACCGATGATGACGATCGTATCGCCTTCATTCACGGTCAGGTCAATATTCTCGAAAATTGTATTACTGCCGTAACGTTTGGTCAGCTGTTTGACTGTGAGAATGGGTTTACTCATCGGAGGCTCCGGAAGCTAAGGGTTAACAGGAATAGTCAGCTTGCGCTCGACCTGCCCCAAAAGTCGATTGGTGACAAAAACAAGCACAAAGTAAATCAGCGCGGCAGTAATGTATGCCAGGAAAGGTTGATGGGTGCTGGCGCTGATGAGCTGCGCCCGGCGCAGTATTTCCGGCACGCCAATCGCGTATACCAGTGAGGAGTCTTTGATAACAATTGCCGCCTCGTTGGACCAGGAAGGGATTGCCAGGCGGATCATCTGTGGGAGGACGACATAACGGATTGCCTGCATTTTGGACATGCCAATCGCCCGGGAAGCCATCATCTGCTCACCACTGACGGAGAGAATCGCGCCGCGGAATATTTCCATTTGATAAGCGCTGCTGATAATACCCAGGGAGATGGAACCTGCCCAGAACGGCGACAAATTTATCGTGCCGGACATCACGAAATAGAGAATAAAAAGCAGCACAATAGGGGGAATCCCGCGCAAGATGGTGCTGAGGAGATCCAGGACTTTGCCTGCCAACTTGCCGCCGTAGACGGCCGCGAAAGCCAGCACCAATCCAATCAGCAAACCGGACGGGAGCGCAATTAACGTGACACCGAATGTATAGGCGGTGCCAGACGCGATGTATTGAATGAATCGACTGAAATCCACCGGTTGCTGATCTCCGTATTCGGTGCTGACCGAAGCTGGAAGAAAGGGGATGCCCGCTCCGGGTATCCCCTTTCAGAACGCGTTACTCGCTAAAGTACTTTACAGCCAGGGCGTCGATAAAACCTTCATCCTGGAGCGCTTTGATAATCTTGTTGACTTCAGCCTGCAGGGCGGTGTCCCCATTGGGGAGGACGATGTTGATCGGGCCGGTGTAGAGCATGCCTTCGTAGACGATCTTGAGGCCGGTTTGCTGCTGCATGATGGCTTTTGCCGGCACCGAATCGGCGACAAGCACATCAATTCGGCCGGATTTCAGGTCCAGTGAGGCCTGGTCCACGCGCTCGTAGCGGGAGAGCTGGCTTTCGGGCATCAGGCCAGCGCCGACCAGTTCTGTGGTCACCCAGTCGTCCTGCACGGTGCCGGATTGCACGCCAATTTTGTACTTTGCCACTTCCAGCGGATCGGTAATCGTTCCAGTGAAAGCATCCGTGACCAGGAAGGCGTCTTCCGAGGTGTAATACGCATCGGAAAAGTCCACCTGCGCGTCGCGCTCTTCGGTGTAGTTGAAACAGGAAATTGACATGTCAATCTTGCCTTCCTGCACCGCGGCAATCAGGCTGTCGAAGGGCATGTCAGTCCAGACCAATTCCACGCCCATGCGCCTGGCAATTTCCGTCATCAGCTCAATATCAAAACCCGTGAATTTACCGGCTTCATCGACATATTCATACGGCGCATAATCAGCAGATGTGCCGACTACCACCTTACCGGATGTTTTAATCTTATCGAGAACGGAACTGGTTTTTTGCCCCGAACAACCCGCCAATAAACTGACCGTCAGGACAAGCAGCATCACAAAAACAAGGTGTTTCTTCATTCGCTTCCTCCTAGAAGTGGTTTGGGGATGAATAGTGAACTTAATTATAACCGGGTAATCCTAAAATCGGCGATAATTGGCAGGTGATGCGAAAAAGTCGCGTTTTGGGGAGGGCAGCCGGCAGGTCTACAACCCACCCGCATCCAGATCGGCGGAATCCCTGCGCAAGAAAGCGCGGAACGCGATTAATTCTTCCGGGCTGAGCAGCTCTCGCAACTCCGCTTCACTCAGGCCCAACATCTTCAGGGTCAAAAAGTCCAAATGGCTCATTGCGTCGGGCGGCATTTCGTTGTCGGGTTGAGGTTTGTCTTCCATGGCGGCGTAACTCCTCGTCTGCTTCGCGCTCTGCTGAATCGTTGCGAAAGGACTGGTGTGGGTACGATTATAACGGAAATAGGACAGGGGAGCTTTTCGGTGTAACAAAGGGAAGCGCGCGCGGAAAAACCATGCTGCCAAAACAGGAAATCACCTTCCATACGTGCTGTCCATCACCGCCACTTGCTAATGCGAGCAATGTGTTATATACTCTTGCGGCTCTCATGGTGAGGGCTTTTATTTGGGTGTGTGTTTTGGACGTTCCAATTTCAGCCCCGGGTCAATTCCCGGGCATTTTGTTGGGAGGCGCGGCACCGCAAGGAGCCGGCCGGCTGTACGAAACCTGTGTCGGAATCATCAAGACATCCCCCTGAGTGAAAACAAAATTGCGGAAATTTGCCATGCGCAGCGCGGTCTGCGAAGGCGTTTGTCCGCGCGCGTAAGAACAGGAGTCTTGATGACTGAAAACTTTGCTGCATTAAACCTGCGCCCGGAGTTGGCGCAGGCGGTTACAACCCTGGGGTATACCCAACCAACCCCTATCCAGCGCGATATCATCCCCTTGATGTTGGCGGGCAGCGACGTGACCGGGCAAGCCCAAACCGGCACCGGTAAAACCGCCGCCTTCGCCATCCCAATCCTGCAGCAGTTGGACCCCCCGGCAAGGCTGCCGCAGGCTTTGGTCGTGGCCCCGACGCGTGAGCTTGCCCTACAGGTGGCCGAGATGACCCAGGCTTTGGGGCAGTACCTTGAGGTAAACGTGCTTGCCATTTACGGTGGCACTGCCTACAGCCAACAACTGGCTGGGCTGAGGAACGGCGCGCACATCGTGGTTGGGACGCCCGGGCGCCTGCTGGACCTGGCAAGACGCGGCCGCCTCGACCTGAGCGCGGTCCGCTTTGTGGTCCTGGACGAAGCGGATGAAATGCTCTCAATGGGCTTTATTGAGGACGTGGAAGCGCTGCTGGCTCAGACGCCGACCGAAAGGCAGACCGCCTTGTTCTCCGCCACCCTGCCCAAACGCATCATGCAGCTCGCGGAAAACTATCTGCGCGATCCCAAAACGGTGCGTATTGAAGCTGAGCAGGTGACTGTGTCCGCCACCGAACAGCGCTATTATCTGGTCAACGAATTTGACAAGCTGGCTGTTCTCACGCGCCTTTTTGAGATTGAAAATATCAGCACGGCGTTGATTTTCACGCGCACACGCGCCCGCACTGGCGAATTGGTAAACGAGCTGAACCTGCGCGGCTTCCCCGCCGAAGCGCTCAGCGGCGATATGAGCCAGGAAGCCCGCGAACGCACCATGGCGCGCTTTCGCAGCGGGCATGTTAAAGTCCTGGTGGCGACGGATGTTGCCGCGCGCGGCTTGGACGTGGAAGGTATCTCGCACGTTTTCAATTTTGATTTGCCGGATGAAGCCGAGCTTTTTGTGCACCGCGTGGGCAGAACCGGCCGAGCCGGGCGAACTGGCATCGCGATATCGCTGGTAACCCCTTCCGAAAGGCGCTTGATGCGGGAAATTGAGCATTTCACCAAGCAGGAAATGCGCGCGTGCAGTATTCCAACCCCGGAAGAAATCCAGGCTAAGCGTTTGAACGACCTGATGACCAAAATTATGATGTGGCTCAAACGCGGCAGGGCCAAGGAAGAACGCGCGCTGGTAGAAAGTTTGCTGGTGGAGGGCGTGGATCCGCTGGAATTGGCAGCTGTGGCGCTGAAAATCGCCCGGGCGGAAGAAAAGCAGCGCCCAATTGCGTCCGTCAGCCCGCTGCCCGAAAAGGCTGTGCGCCCGGAACGGCGCCCGCGCACCAACGCGGGATTTGCGCGAAAGGGAGATGGTGAAACCAGAGCTCCGGCACCGCGCCGCGAGCGCGAACCCAGACGGAACTATGCCGACCAACCGCGCGAGGCTGGAATGGTACGTATGGTGCTTGGTTTGGGCCGGCAGGACGGCATCCGCCCCGGAGATGTGGTTGGTGCGATTGCGTTTCACGCGGACATCCCTGGTTCCAGCCTGGGTAAAATCATTATCCAGAGCGACCGCACGATGGTGGACGTCCCCGAGGCGTATGTCGGCAAGGTGCTGGCAGGCAATGGGCGCTATAAGGTGCGCCAACAAGGATTTAATATTATGGCAATGGATTAATTGCCTGAGGAGTTTCGCGCGGACCTGTTTTGGTTCGCGCTTTTTGTTACCCACCGCACCACTGGCAATCTGAACGCGGGCGTGGGGGCTTGTGATTAACTGGCAGCAAGGCGCTTCGCGGCGGTCGTTGTGAAAGGCTGAGAGCGGGGAACAACGCGCCGCGGGCGCCTTTTCAACCGCAATTATCAGCCCGGCCGCTTTGCGTTGTATAATCGGGCTATGGAAATCGCGGTTATCGGAGCAGGGGCTTCGGGGATATTTGCGGCATTGGCTGCCGCGCGGCCTGGAAACCGCGTTACCCTCTATGATCACAATGCTGAAATTGGTAAAAAACTGCTGGTCACCGGCAGCAGCCGCTGCAATATCAGCAACGCGTTGGTGGGCGCGGAGAGCTACACTTGCGCGGACGAGGGTTGGATTCGCGTCTTTTTCCAGGCTTACCCGCCCGAGCGCCTGCGGAACCTTCTGAACACGCTTGGCATCCCGATCTACAACACCGCGGATGGCTGGTACTATCCGCTTTCAAACTCCGCCCAGTCCGTGGTCGAAATTCTGAAAGCCGACCTGCACGCTGTCGGGGTTGAGCTCGCGCTTTCCACGCAGGTCGTTGATTTACGGCGCGCAGAGGGCGGCTTCGCGCTGCGCTTTCCTTCCGGCGAGCCTGCCCGGGAACGCTTCTTTGACAAAGTCGTGTTGGCAGCCGGCGGCAAAGCTTATCCAGCTTTGGGTTCGCGCGGGGAACTGTTCCCCTGTCTTTCACGCCTGGGGCACAGCGTGGTCCCACTGGTTCCGGCTCTGGGACCTCTTTCGCTCTCGCTCGGGAAATTCCAGGCGCTGCAAGGGCTGCGTTTTGACGTTGGTACGGCAGTGTATGCCGGCAGTCAGCGCTTGGGGTCGTCTTTTGGGAATGTGATTTTTACCGCCAAAGGTTTGAACGGACCCGGAGTGATGAACATCTCCCATCTGGCGGCCCGACAAGGCGCCGAAAATCTGCGCCTGGAGCTTGATTTTAGTGAGGCATTTGGCAGCGCTTTTTCAGAAAGCGCCTTGAAACATATTGGAAGCACAGACCCGCAAAATTTTCTAAACCGCTTTTTCTCTCCCAAAGCCAGCCGCTTCTTTTTGGAGTACGCCGGGTATGGGAAGGAAAAAGCGCAGTGGGACAAAAGCGCCGCGCAAAGGCTTACGGCAGCGCTGCGTCATGTTTCCCTGCCGATTCTGGGAACGCGGAGCTTTGACGAGAGCCAATTAAGCGCGGGAGGCGTGCCCGTGAGCGAAGTTCGCCCCGACACCTGTGAATCCACCCGCGTTCCTGGTCTTTATTTAGTCGGGGAGACGCTGGATGTGGTTGGTCCCTGCGGGGGCTATAACTTACATTTCGCGTTCACTTCCGGAACCCTGGCTGGCAGCCATCTGGCAGAGCTGGCGGGAGGGCTCTGACATGTTACCGCATAATAACAAGTGTTTAACTCAAAGGAGAAACTAATGCCCATCCCATTCATCGAACCGTTTCGCATCAAAGTCGTAGAAAAGCTGAAAGTCACAACCCACGAAGAGCGCGCAGTCGCGCTTGCGAGCGCGCACAATAACCTGTTTGCTGTGCCCGCGGAGGATGTGTTTGTGGACTTGCTGACCGACAGCGGCACCGGCGCGATGAGCGACGCGCAGTGGGCGGGCATCATGCGCGGGGATGAATCCTATGCCGGGGCGCGCAGTTACGCCCATTTTGAGAGCGCGGTGCAGGAAGTGACGGGGTTTCCTTACGTGCTGCCAACCCATCAGGGCCGCGGGGCAGAGGGCATGCTCTTTCAGACGCTCGTAAAAGCCGGGCAGATTGTCCCGAACAACCGCCATTTTGATACGACCCAGGCGAACCTGCTGGTCCTCGGCGCGAACCCGGTGGATCTGACGGTTCCCGAAGGTGATGACCCGCAAGCCGACCTGCCATTCAAAGGCAATATGGACCTGGAACGGCTGGAAGACCTGATTCGACGGGTCGGAGCGGAACGGATACCCATCGGCATGATTACCATAACCAACAACTCCGCAGCCGGGCAGCCTGTCTCAATGGACAACCTCCGCCAGACCAGTGAGATATACCACCGTTATGGCATCCCATTCTTTATAGACGCCTGCCGTTTCGCGGAAAACGCCTGGTTCATCAAACTGCGCGACCCGCGCTACCGCGATGTACCCGTGACCAAAATTGTGAAGGAAATCTTTTCATACGCTGACGGCTGCACGATGAGCGCAAAAAAAGACGCGATTGTGAATATCGGCGGCTTCATTGCCTTCCGGGATCCGGCGCTCAAGCAACGCATCGCGGAGCGATTAATTGTTCACGAAGGATTTATCACTTACGGCGGGCTGGCCGGGCGAGATCTGGAAGCGCTGGCTGTCGGGCTGTTTGAGGGCGTGGATGAAGATTATCTGGCGTACCGCGAGAGCCACACGCGTTACCTGGGGCAGGTGCTGAGCGAAGCTGGACTGCCGGTATATCAACCCACCGGCGGGCACGCTGTTTACGTGAACGCGGGTCTGGCGCTGCCTCAAATTCCGGCGGCGCAGTTCCCGGGTGTTGCCCTGGCAAACGCGCTTTATCTTGAGGGGGGCGTGCGCACCGTCGAAATTGGCAGCCTGATGTTTTCGCGACCAGACCCGGAAAGCGGGGAGATGATTTACGCGCCTATGGAGCTGGTACGCTTTGCCATCCCCAGACGGGTGTACACGCGCAGCCACCTGGAATACGTGGGGGAATGCGCCGCTGAAATGATGAAGCATATTGACGCAATCAAAGGTTTGCGCGTCACCCGTGCTCCGCAGGTGCTGCGGCATTTCACGGCGGAATTGGAACAAATTTAGGTCTATGCTTAAGCAAACAGCCGGACAGTTTTCGCCAGTCCGGCTGTGTTTTTAATCCGGGTCAGCGCCTGCCCAGCATATCCGAACCGGTGAGCAGTTCCTGCAGCTGCTGGGTGATTTGTTTGCGTCTCTCCGCCTGGATAGCCTGCCCCAACTCCTCCAGCAGTTGATCAGTGTTTTCCTTGGCTTCTTCCAGCAAGCGGTACCGGAACAAGTTTTCAGCTGCCACGGAATCCAATATCAACTGATAAAAGCGGATGGCTGTCAGGTGCCCGCTAATCTTTTCCAGGAGGACGGCCGGGTCGCCTTCAATGATGGCTTCTGGCCAAAGGGTGTGCCGGGAGTTTTGCCGCTCCGCTGTGGTCTGACCAATGTTTTTGTCCAGGCTCTCGAACCGGGTGTTATGTTCCGGGATAATTTGGGTCAGCGTCGGTTGATACTCACCCGAGCGCCGCTTTTTCCGGTATGAGAGAATTTCCACCGCGCTCAGCAAGCCAGCCTCAAAATCCCGCGTCCAGGCGCGAATTAGGCCGGAGGCAGCCGCGTAATCCGGCGTTGAACCGCTGCTGAGCGAATCCTTAGGGGTGAAGCTGACATCCTGTTGGGTAAGGGCGGTTTGCAGTCTGCGTCCAAATGCCAAAATCAGCCTTTCCTCCGAGGCGTCCGCGCTCAGTTCAGCCGCCCTTCTGGCGAGGTGCTTGTTGTACATCCCGATGATTCCGCGGGAACTGCCAATAATCGCCAGGATTTTTCGCGGCTTCCGCGGAGGGTACGCAGGCGTTTGAACCTGCCCTGTCGAAGGTTTCTGTTTTCCGGCCGCGCCGCGAAGCTGCCCCGCGACCTGCAGAAAACTTTCCGCGTAACGGGTCAAATCTTGCTGCCGATTGAGCGCCATCTGCATGGTGCTCAATGAAAGCACGCGCAGGGAACCCAAAAGCGGTTCAATCGCTTGAAGGTTCTCGTAGCGGGCTTCGGCGCGTTCCTGGGATTCTGGCATATTACTCAGGGCATCTCAAACTGGTCCAGCGACCAAACAAATACCACCGCGCCGCTGCTGGCAATTTCTGCCTGGGAACTCTCCGCGGCGGAGGCCGCGGCCTCTGAACCCGAAATTCCAAAACCGCGATGGATGCTGACACGGTTATCGCAGGCGCTGTGTACCAACCCCAGCACGACAGGGACCTGAGCTGCCTGGACGCCGATAAACAGACTCATTTGACTTTGCCGCAGCATACCCCCGCGTGTTTCCGCGTATGTGGCAGGGAAGCCCGCGTTGACCAGGGCGGAAAGCAGATTTTCGCCGTATTTTTTCGGTACGACCGCCATAATCATCTTCATATTTTCGGCACCCTCTTCTTTTGCCATAATTCCACAAATTCGTTAAAGACATTGACCAGCTGTTCTTCTGAATCCAGGTCGTACGCCCGCGTATAATGAATTTGATCCACAGCCTGAGCGGCATGGTGCTGCGCATAGCTTATCAGTTCAGCAGAGAAAGCCCCGATCATGGCGGGGGGGACGTCATCCATGAACCCGTGCGTGAAGGCATAGAAAATCAGCACCTGGTCTACAAATGAAACCGGTTTATGTGGTTCCTGTTCCAGCAATTTTTCCAGGCGCTTTCCACGGTCAATCTGGCGTTGGGTGGTTTCATTGACTTCTGTACCGAAGCGGGCGAAGCGTGCCACCTCTTCATATTGGGAAAGCTCAAGTTTGAGCGCCTCGACTACCTGCTTCATTGCCGGCTCCTGGGCTGCCGAACCAACCCGCGAAACCGAGCGCCCGACTTGAATTGCCGGCTTGGAACCTTTGTTAAACTTGTCCGCGTCCAGTACGATTTGCCCGTCGGTGATGGAAATCAGGTTTGTGACGATGTAGCTGGAAATGTTTCCATTTTGGGTGGTAACGATTGGCAGCGCGGTGATGCTGCCGCCGCCGTTTTCTTTATTCAGCCGGCATGCGCGCTCTAACAGACGGGAGTGTAAATAGAAAATGTCCCCCGGGTAGGCTTCGCGTCCGGGCGGACGGCGCAGGAGCAGGCTCAACTCGCGGTAGGTGTCAGCGTGCTTGGAAAGGTCGTCATAAATAATCAGGACATCCATTCCCTGGTCCAGCAGAAACTCCGCCATGGTTACCCCGGCATAAGGCGCGAGATAACGCAGGGCAGGGGGGTCGTCGGGGCTGGAGACCATGACGATCGTATGGTGGAGCATGTTCCGGTTTTTTAATGTGTCGATTACATTGATGACCGAAGTTTTCTTTTGTCCGATGGACACATACACGCAGCGGACGTCGGTGTCTTTCTGGCTGAGTATGGCGTCCAGTGCCAGGGTAGTTTTACCGACCTGGCGGTCGCCGATGATTAGTTCGCGCTGCCCGCGTCCGAGCGGCAGGAGCGCGTCAATGATCTTAGTGCCGGTATGCAAAGGAGTATCCACCGGCGCGCGTTCAATGACCCCGGGAGCAACGCGGTCAATGTAACGGTATTCTGAAGGGATAACCGCGCGGTTTTCGTCCAATGGACGTCCCAACGGATCCACAACCCGTCCAAAGAAGGGCAAACCAACCGGAATGCTCAGCCTGCGCCCGCTGGCTTCCACCTGGTCTCCTCCGCGGATTCCGGTATCCGGTCCGAGGAGGATGACGTCCACCGATTTCCGGTCGAGGTTCAAAACCATGCCTTGCGTGCCGTTTGGGAAGCTGACCAGTTCATCCAGATGTACCAGCGGAAGCCCGCTGAGGCGCGCGATGCCATTCCCGATATGTTGGACGGTGCCGACGCTTTTGTAGAGAACTTTATGCCGTTTATTTTGTGTGACCTCGTGGAGTTTATCAATGACGTATTTAACCTGAAGGTTCTCTGGTTTGGGGCTCAGGCTGCCTTTTACCCGTTTGAGAGACTGCTCAATAAACGTATCCACGGGAACGCCCAGAGGGTCGTTTGCGCGCAGTTTTTCTGTCAGCGCGGATAAGAGCTGTTTGGTAATCAGGTCCAGATCAGTCATTATTTTCAACCAGTAAAGTCTCCAGAGAGCTGGTAATTTCATCCCGCATGTTTTCAATCTGGCTGCCGAGCGTGTTATCCAAAACGATGTCCCCGATTCTGGCGCGAACCCCCGCGATTAAGTCCGGGATGATGGTAATTGTCAGATCCACTTCGGTGTCTGTCAAAGCGTTGAAGGTGTTTACCAGGCGGCGTTCGTTTTCGGGGCTGAGCGCCTGCGGCAGACCGAGTTCCACGACCGGACTTCTTCCCTCAAGAGATTCGCGGATATTTTGCACGGTGCGCAAATCAGTCTTGCCAAGGTTATAAATATGTTTAATCATTTCATCGATCAGGCGTTCGTGCACTTCGGGTGGAGTGACTTCCAAAAGCGTCTGGTTGGCAAAGCCCAACAGGAAATCCACAAGTTGAACCTGGTGTTCCTGGATTTCCACAACCTGTTCCTTGCGCGCCTCATAGACTGCGTCTTTCATAATCCGGTCTGCAGTTTCCTGGGTCGCATCCAGCAGGTCTTTTTGGAGGATCTGGCTGTTGGCATAAGCCTGGTCGGTAATCACCTGGATTTCTTCATTCAACAACATTAACCGGTCATCAATTTCGCGCAGTTTTTCCGCCGAAGCCGCCACGTTTTCTTCCAGTTTGGCTTTAGCCGCTGCTTTTTCCAGGGAGCGGGCTTCTGCTCGTTTGGCCATCGGCTTGAATGCCAGGAAATAAAGAGCGACCGTAATCACCAGAAAATTGATGACTTCCCAGAATATGGTGCTCCAACTGATTGCGAGCATGGCTTACCCCCCAAAGAAACGCGTGAGGAGCGGGTTGGCAAATAGCAGGATCAGGACAATCAACAACACGTAAATTGACGCAGTTTCGAGCAGCGCCAAGGCGATAATCATCGTGGTGCGCAGCTGCGGTGCGGCATCAGGTTGGCGGGCCATACCTTCCAGCGCGACCCAGGTAGCTTTTCCCTCCACGTAGGTTGGGATGGCGGTGCCCAATACGATAGCCGCGCCTGCCACAATAATTGTCACCAGAGTGATGACATGTTCGGGTAGTAAATTCTCCATCAGCAATTTCCTTTCTCGTTACATTGCGCCCTTTTTGGGCTGCGCAGCGGCGTGGCGGCCGCTGTTTTCGTGTTGAATAAGTTACTCATTCCTGGCGCAAACCCGCTGGTGGCGGATAGGCTAATGAGCGCCTAAGCCTTGGAGCGTCGGCCGCGTTTATTCCGCAAGGGTTTGGCTGCCCTCACGCTCTTGTCCTCTTCATTAATCTCGACCGCGGAGGAGATGAACAGCGCGGCGAGGGTGGTAATCACATACGCCTGCAATACACTAGAGAATATTGAAAGAGCGGTAAAGGCAATCGGAACAAGAAAAGGAATAATTGAAAATACGATTGCCACAATCATGTCGCTGCTCAGTATATTTCCAAATAAACGCATGGAAAGAGACAGCGTCCGACTGAGCTGCCCGATTATCTCTATCGGCAGCAAAATAACCGGACTCGCGAACTCTTTCAGGTATTTCCAGACGCCTTTCTTTGCCATGCCGAAGAAGTGCACAGATAAGACCACAATCAGCGAAAGGGCGATGGCGGTGTTGAGGTCGGCGGTCGGCGCTTTCAGGACCGGGAAAAGGGATATCAAGTTCGAGAACAGCACAAAAATCATCAGACTGCCCAGGAGCGGGATATATTGGTGTAAGTCGTCCACGTCCATGGCGTCATCAACCACACTAATCACCGCTTCGAGAGCTAATTCAAGGAAATCGGGCTTAAAAGCTTTCAAAAGCAGCGCCGTCAAAAGGATAATCCCCATCGTAATCCAGGTGTACAAAACTGTATCGTGCACCGGGATTCCAAAAACATAGAATAGGATTGGATGCTCAACCATGTTCATGTTTGCCGCCTGTACTGCCTTCTTCGGGGCTGCCTGCCGCTGGGCCTGTTTGGGATACTTGCTGCGCGGCTTGCTGGTTTTGCTGATGATTGAAACGTATGACCTGGATTAATCTGGTTATCGTGAGCGGGCCTAAGAAGCACAGCGCGTACCCGATGTGCATCCTGACCGCAAAAAAGAGCGCGGCTCCGATCAGAAAAAAGCGCAGAACGCGGGTCAGTATCAGTCTGGTAAGCCCCCTGGCGCCTCCGCTGGAATCCATCTCCAGGCCGCCAATTGAACCCTTAATCAGGGAGAAGCTCAGCATCGATAATACTATTCCCAGGGCTGCCCAGACGAGGCACCAGAATGGATTGATCATTCCTGTTCCTCCGCTTGCTTTTGCGCAGCACCTTTCGGGCTTGCTTTTGATTCCTTAATTTCTTTTTTCATGACATATATCTCGTAGCGCACATATTTGACCATGCTGTACACCGCGGTTAACAAACCCACCAGCAGCAGGATTATCGTCCAACGCGCGCCGGTTCCGTAATTTCGATCTATCAGGAAGCCAAGCAGAGGTCCAGAAAAGATCGGGATAGAAATCTCCCAGCCGATGGCGCTCGCGCGTAAATCCCGTCCTTTCAACCGCCATTCTCTGCAAGTCCTGACAGGCGTATATCCGGGCTCTGGGGTAGAGCTTGAGGGCGCGATTTGGTTTGGATATTCGGACACAGCGGCTCCCTACTCCGGATTGGATATTGTGAAACTGGTCAGGATACTTACGACATTGTCCCGCAAGGTCAGGATGCCGGCTGGGACCGGGTAAGTCATTTCCTTTTCCGCGATGCGAACTTTGAGGCTGCCGTCACCTGTCGCGGCAATCAACGGCGCATGACCTGGGCGGATTCCCAGCCAGGAGCCGTCTTCCAACAAGACCTGCAGCGACCGGACATCTTCCAAAAGGAGGCTCTGCTTGCCAAGCCCAAACACTTCCACGCGGAAACCCTGTTTAGATGCCGCGCGGCTCATCCGTATCCTCACGCTCCGCGGGTTCCTGGGAGCTCTTTGCCAGTTTTTCCGCCTGGCTGACCACGTCCGCAATGGTCCCCGTCATGTAAAACGCCTGTTCGGGCAGTTCGTCGTATTTGCCTGCCAGAATTGCTTTGAACCCGGCAATTGTTTCTTCTAACGGCACAAAAGCGCCGGCTTTATGAGAAAACTCCTGCGCTGTGATAAACGGCTGGGTCAGGAAGCGCTGCACACGCCGGGCGCGGATTACAATTTGTTGGTCAGATGCTGAAAGCTCCTCCACGCCCAGAATCGCGATCAAATCCTGCAGTTCCTCATAACGCGTCAGGGTGGACTTTACCTGCATTGCCACTTCGTAGTGCTCTCTCCCCACGATTTCGGGTGTGAGCAGATTGGAATTTGACTGAAGCGGGTCTATGGCAGGATAGAGCCCCATGGACGCCTGACGCCGCGAGAGCACTGTGGTTGCGTCCAAATGGGAAAACGTAGCCGCGACTGCCGGGTCGCTCACGTCATCCGCCGGGATGTAAACTGCCTGGACCGAGGTGATTGAGCCGCTGCTGGTGGATGTGATGCGTTCCTGCAGCGTGCCCATCTCGGACTCCAACGTGGACTGGTAACCCATCTCGGAAGGCAGCCGACCAAGCAGGGCGGATACTTCGGAACCAGCCTGAATGAAGCGGTAGATGTTGTCGATGAAGATCAGCACCGGGCGTTTTTCCTCGTCGCGGAAATACTCCGCCATTGTCAGCGCGGTGTAGGGCGCGCGCAGACGCGCGCCCGGAGGCTCATTCATCTGACCAAAAACCAGGATGGCTGAATCAATCAGTCCAGACCCTTTCATTTCCAGCCACATGTCATTGCCTTCGCGGCTGCGCTCACCGATGCCGGCAAACACGACAATCCCGGAGCTTTTGGTGATGGTATTATGCATCAACTCAAGCATCAATACCGTTTTTCCCACGCCAGCGCCGCCAAACAAACCGACTTTGCCGCCTTTGGGGTAGGGAGTTAACAAATCAATGGCCTTAATCCCGGAGGTGATGATTTCTTTTGAGATAACCTGTTCCATCAACCCCGGAGGAGCGCGGTGGATGGGCAGCTGTTCCTTTGCGTCGACCGCGTTTTTCCCATCAATCGGTTTGCCCAGCACGTTGAAAAGCCTGCCCAAGGTCTCTTTTCCGACCGGCACATGGATGGAGTCGTTGGTGTCAACCACCGGCATCCCACGGCGCAAGCCCGCGGTGCTGCCCATGGCGATGGCGCGCACCGTGTTTGGTCCGACATGCTCCTGAACTTCCAGCACCAGGTCTTGCCCCGAAGCCCGTTTTACGAGCAGCGCGTTATGAATGGAGGGTAAATCGCCGGATTCAAAATCCACATCCACGACAACACCCACCAACCGGCTGATAACCCCTTGAGCGTAAATTACTGTTTGGTTCTGTTCCACTGCGCGATCCCCGGTATAAGTGTGAAGCAAGCGTCGTCGAAAATATCGAGGTCTCGATTGCATTAAATACGGCCAATCCGCCGTGTTATTGAGGTCATTATGCCTGAGAAAATCGCATTAGTCAAACAAATACCCATTTATGGATGCGTTTTGAAAACCTAAGATCCCGGGAAAATGTGGGTGAAAAACACCACGCGTCTGGATATTTTTTGCCTGGCAAGTTAGAAATGTCCTGTTCTTTCAGGAAGATTGAGACTGAGATTTGTCCGTATCCAATCCCCGCCGGCCTGGGAGGGTAAGATAATTACGCACGTCTGGTCACCGCCTGCGCTGCCAGGGGTTTTTAAAAAGCGTGGCTGACAATGCACGATAGCAGTCCGCCTCACGATGGAGATTACACCAGGGCGGGAGGAAATTCCTGAGGCAGTGCCATACCCGGTTGAGGCTCCCTGTCCTTTACGAAGGCTTCGCGCCCGGAAGGTGAGCGCGGTCTGGGGCGCGTGCAATTGGTCACACGGCTTTGTTCCCTGCCAGAGGCCTTACCTTTTGGTCGTATTCCGGGGATTCTTTTTGCTCTCCCAGGCAAAATCTCAACCTCAGAGGTCAATCTGTTCAAAGCGGGAATCACGGGCAATATTCCAACAATCATTTTAAGGATTTGTACAGGCACACTTCATTCGCTCCCAACCTCGAGCGGCAGCAGGGAAGGAAAGGGCTCTGGTTTAGAGTAAAATAGGCGTATCAAATGACAAGCAGAAGGACAGGATATGCGCGTTTTAATTATTGGCACAGGTTATGTCGGTCTTAATACAGGGGTGGTGCTCAGCTATATCGGTCATGACGTGACCTGTTTGGATACCAATGCTGAAAAGATTGACTTGCTCCAGAGCGGTAAGACTCCCTTCTACGAACCTCATCTGGACGAGATGCTGGCGGAAGTAGGACCAAAAATGCGCTTCACCAGCAGCTACGCTGAAGCGGACCTGTCTAGCACGGATGTTGTGTTTATCGCGGTGGGTACGCCTTCGCTGCCGGACGGCAACGCGGACCTGAGCTATGTGCGTCAGGCGGTTGAGTCCATCGCGCGGGAGATGGATGGACACTTCTTGGTGGTGGTCAATAAATCAACCGTCCCGATTGGTTCGGGCAACTGGGTAGGCTCGCTAATTCGCGAGAGCTACGAAAAACGGGTTGGCGCTAAAGCGGACGGGCATTTCAGCGTGGTCTCTAATCCCGAGTTCCTGCGCCAGGGCGCCGCGCTGTATGATTCCTTCTATCCGGACAGGGTGGTGGTGGGTTCTGAGAATTCAGAAGGCGTGCAGCGCCTGAGTGAGCTTTTCGCCCCGATTTTGGAGCAGAGTTTCACCCCGCCGGCTTGCCTGCCCAGACCGGAAGGCTTGCGGCAAGTGCCGCTTCTGGTTTGTGACCTGACCAGCGCCGAGGTAATTAAGTATGCCGCCAACGCCTTCCTGGCACTTAAGATTTCGTATATTAATGAGATTGCCAGGCTGGCACAGCGCGTGGGGGCTGATGCAACCTTGATCGCGCGCGGGATTGGCCTGGATAACCGCATTGGACAGCGCTTCTTGAACCCCGGTATCGGTTGGGGCGGCTCCTGCTTTGGCAAGGATACCGCCGCGCTGGTGGCCACCGCGCGCGATTACCAGTTGGAGATGCCCATCGTGCAGGCTGCGCGGGATGTGAACTACCGTCAACGCGTCTGGGTGGTGGACGCGCTGCAGGATAACCTGAAGATTCTCAAGGGCAGACATATTACACTGTTGGGCTTCAGCTTCAAACCGGATACCGACGACCTGCGCGACGCGCCCTCGTTGGATATTGCCCGTCTTTTGGTACAGCGCGGCGCGGTCGTGCGCGCGCACGATCCGGTGGCGCTGCGGAACGCTGAGCGCTTATACCCCGACCTGGGCGTCATGTATTGCCAGGACGTGAACGAGGCATTGGCAGGCGCGGAAGGGATTGTATTGGTGACGGAATGGCCGCTCTACCACGAAATGGATTGGGAGAAAATCCCGCCCGTGCTGGTGGTGGATGGACGCAACTTCTTGGACCGGGAAAAGCTTAAACGGCTCGGCTTTAATGTGATTGGCGTAGGCCGATAAGAACGAGCCTGGAAGCGATTCTAATGGTTATTGCGCGTAGCCACAAACAGCACATCTTACCCCGGAAAAACGTGCAACGCGCCGGATGGCGGCGCCTGGTAAAAAACGAACAACCAAGGAAAGCGCGTTCTGCGTATAATAGGGCTTGTTTCATATAAATCAAATTTAGGAGTAATTCATGCCAGAAATGTTTTGTTACCAATGCCAGGAAACATTGCAGAACACCGGCTGCGTCCGGCGGGGTGGGGTGTGCGGTAAATCCGCGGACGTTTCCAACCTGCAGGATTTGTTAATCTATCTGTTAAAAGGAATTTCCTTTTGGGGCACACGCGGGCGCGATATGGGTGTTGTCAGCCCGGAGGCGGATTTATTCGTCGCACAGGCTCTCTTTGCAACCATCACCAACGCGAATTTTGATCCGGCGCGCTTTGTGGAATTAATCAAAAAAGCAATCAGCCTGCGGGACGCGCTGCGTGAGCGCGCGCAAGCCGCCTGCTTTGAACAGCACGGCGGCGACCCCTGCCGAAGCAGCGGACCTGACTGGGCAGGTTGGCACCCGGCGGATTATTCACTGGAAACCCTGTTGGAAAAATCCCTGACGGTCGGTATTATGTCTGACCCCGAGCTTGACCCCGACGTGCGTTCCCTGCGTGAACTGATTATCTACGGCCTTAAGGGTATGGCGGCATACACGGAACATGCTTATGTGGCTGGCGGTCGGGACGATTCCGTGCTGGCCTTTATGCAGGAGGCTTTGGAAGCGACCACGCGCGCCGACCTGGGCGTGGAAGGGCTGCTGGAAGTCGTTCAGCGCACGGGCGAATTTGGCATTAAGGCAATGGCGCTCCTGGATTCTGCCAATACCAACCGGTACGGTCATCCCGAGCCCACCCAGGTGAGCATCGGCGTGCGCCCGGGTCCTGGAATTCTGGTAAGCGGTCACGATTTGGTTGACCTGGATGAACTGCTGCAGCAGACCGAAGGCACCGGTATCAATGTGTACACACACGGGGAAATGCTGCCGACCAATGCTTACCCGGGCCTCAAGAAATACCCGCACCTGGTTGGCAACTACGGCGGTGCCTGGTGGCAGCAATCCAAAGAGTTCGATAGTTTCAACGGCGCCATCCTGATGACCACCAATTGCATTACACCGGTGCGCGAATCCTACCGGGACCGCATCTTTACCACGGGTATGGCTGGTTACGCCGGCATTCCGCATATCGCGGACCGTGAACCAGGCAAGCAAAAAGATTTTTCCAGCCTGATTGCCCGCGCGAAGACATGCGCGAGCCCGCTGGAATTGGAAAGCGGAACCATCCCGATTGGCTTTGCCCACAATACCGTCTTGAGCGCGGCAGACAAAGTTATCGAAGCCGTCAAGAGCGGCGCGATTAAACGCTTTGTGGTGATGGGCGGCTGCGACGGGCGCCAAAAAGAGCGCGATTACTTCACCCAGGTTGCCCGCGCTTTGCCGGAGGATACCATCATCCTGACCGCTGGCTGCGCAAAATATCGCTATAACAAGCTGGGCTTGGGTGAGATTGCCGGCATCCCGCGCGTCTTGGACGCGGGGCAGTGCAACGACTCGTACTCCCTGATTGTGATTGCCCAGGCGCTGGCGCAGGCTTTCGGCGTCTCGGTCAACGAACTGCCGCTCTCTTATGATATTGCTTGGTATGAACAGAAGGCTGTGATTGTGCTGCTGGCGCTGCTGGCCCTGGGCATCCGGAAGATCCGGCTTGGACCGACGCTGCCGGCGTTCCTCTCCCCGAATGTGGTTGATGTCCTGGTCAAAGCGTATGACCTCAAGCCGATTGGCAGCGTTGAAGAAGATGTGCAGGCAATGCTGGCCGGAAATTAACTGGTCGCTGATGTGACAAAGGAGGCGCGGAACAATTTGTTCTGCGCCTTTTTTTATCACGCTGAGTTTGTGAAAAGCGCTTTCCTATCCCGCCTTTAACAGGGGGCAGGGTTGGCATTTTTCAGCGGGCAGCGGCACGAGTGCGGACGGGTTATCCTGATTACAACAGCTTACCGCGGTTCAGCAGGGCGAAGCTTGCGGCAAAAGGAGCATTTTCAAACTGAAAGTCAATAAACCCAGTTTTATCAAAGGTTCCCGGCACTTTGAATTGCTTTACGCTGCCGGCTTTCAACAGGTTCCGCCGGCGCCGCTTATTTTCCGGCGTTAATCCCTTCTCATTGATCAGACGGGCAAACCAGCGAAAAAGCATGGCACTTATGAAGAAGAGAGTGCCAGCCGATATGATGGTAATCAAGGCATTTTGGTTGGAAAGAGAATTGGCAGCCACCGCGGAAAGACCGCAGACGAGCAGGGAGATAATTATTCCGATCACGATTACGACATTCGCCCCGCGGCGGCTCGCGCTCACCGCGTGACATTCCGCGCAGATCGGGAAGTTCAGGTTAAGCGTCGTGGATTTTTTCCCCGGCCAGTTGGATTGGGTTTTGTCCAGGCAATAATAAAGCCCTGCCTCCGCGGGGGCGCCGCAGGACATGCAGGTGTTCGGCATCTGGAAAGCTGAACTATAAGGGGTTCGCACTTTTGCGCCATGGTGGGGCTCCTATTCAATCATGTAAAGCCAGATTGTGTGCTGGATATGGCAGGACAAGAGACTAATTTATTATATAGCTGCGGGCGGCTTTTTCAAAATCGCGTTTTATGAGAGCGCGTTTGCGCAAAACCTTTTCTACCGAGAGCAAACAGGACAAGTAACAATATCGGGTTGTCTGGATGTATTCGAGGATACTCGCAGGTAGGGCGGGTGGGTCTGCGCTTTTCATTTAATTATTACTTAAGAGAATAACACTTCTCGATAGTAATATAGGTTGAATCGTGGAACTTACCTCCGGCATTGGGCTGAATTTGGGCGCGCTCAACGCGGCAGGAAAGTAAACGCGGGATGTATGCTGAGAGCCACGGTATGATCTATGCGCGGACGCGAATCGTATTTTTGGACACTAGATTGTTCCGCGGTGGCTGGACGGGGTTGGCAAACCCTCCGTTCGGCACGGGTCTGTCCTAATCCGAAAAATCCCAGATCTCGTAAGTGGGTCCTTTCGCGGTTGGTCAGGATACTTGATTGCTTTCCAATGAAGGGTGTGACTCAAAACGCGAGGTTTTTTCTGTACAAAACGCTTTCAGGCGTTTTTTTGCCATTAATACACCTATGCGCAACAGTGGAGCGTCTGTAGTGCCCGCTGTTAAAAATAACTGCGAACCACGCGCCAATTTCAGCCAAAACACTCGACCGGATTCGCGGAATCGGGTCATTCCCACGGATTATCAGCTGCGCCGCGCCACAGGCGCGCTGACCAGCCCCGGCCCCCTACCCCAGGCTTGCGCAAGGCTGGTAAAATTACTTATGAGAATGTACCCCACGAGGAGCCGCCTTCATGGCCAAAAAACCCAGCCCGAAATCCCCGCTGAACCTTCCTAATCTGAGCGAGCTGCCGCCGCGCGAGCCAACTGCCCCCTCCCCCGCTCAGGCTTACCTGAATACCCTCAGCCCGTCTGGCAGGCGTTCGCAGCACACAGCCTTGAATAATTTGGCTTATATCTTTTCTGGTGGGGAAATGAACGAAGCCTTAAATTTCCCCTGGGAGTTGCTGCGTTACGAGCATACCAGCGGATTGGCGGCGTACATGGTGGATATTGGCTACGCGAAGTCCTCTGTGAATAAGCACTTGGTCGCCTTAAGGCGCGTATTGGCAGAAAGCTATCAGCTCGGGCTGTATGCCGACCATAACGATTATTACCGCGCCGCTGGCGTAAAATCCTTGCGGTCCGAGACTCTGCCGCGCGGACGCACCCTCAGGATGGAGGAACTGCGCGCGTTAATCAGAACCTGCCTCGCGGACGAAAATAACCCGACCCTGGGCGTGCGGGACGCGGCGGTAATCACAGTTCTATACGCCGCGGCAGTTCGCCGGCAGGAGGTTGTGGACCTGAACCTTGCGGACCTGGACCTCAAAGAGGCGCGGATTCGAATCCTTGGCAAGGGCAGTAAAAAACGCCAGGTTTATCTCCAGGCGGACGCGGTGGGCGCCTTGCAAAACTGGCTGGATTTGCGCGGCAAGCAGCTTGGCCCGCTATTTACGCGCGTAACAAAATCCGGGCGGGTGATGTTCAAACGCCTGACTCCCCAGGCGGTATACTACCTGCTGAAACATCGTCAGACCCAGGCCGGCCTGGACGACTTCACCCCGCACGACTTGCGCCGCACCTCCATCACTGACCTGCTCAGTGCCCAGGTGGACGTCCTGACTGTTTCGGCGATTGCCGGACATGCCAGCGCGGACACCACCAAACGCTACGACCGCCGCAGTGATGAAAATAAGAAGGCTGCCGCGCAAAGGCTTCCTTCCCCATTTGCAGCCCCCCCCTCCCCTGCTGTAAACCCACCGCGGGATGAAGAGCTGCCTGCATGAATATTAAAGGCATCCGCCATAAAAAAACCGCTGGGAACATTCCACAGCGGTTAGAAAGTTTAAGAGCAGTCGTTAGCGGTTGACCAACCAGTTGATGATTTGCTGCTTTTCTTCAGCGTTAATCCTGGCGCCGTATTCAATCATACGGTCGAGAACCTCGGACCATTTTTCCGCCGGGAATTTCTTCCCAAATATGAACGACAAAGTGTGCGGGCTGCCCTGCAGTTTTTCCTGGATCAGGGCTTCCATTTCCGCGTCTGAAGGCGCGGCATCAGGCTCAGCGGAATCTTTGGCGGCCGGCTGGGCAGGCTCGGAATCCGCCGCGGGCGAGATTGCCCCGCCAGCACAGGCGGCAAGCGCGGTTATCCCCAAAAATGCTGCGAACGTGCTTAATATTTTCCTCATGTTCATCTTAACCTCCATTATCTTTTTTGCCTCGAGAGTTCCTAATTATTAATACCGGTATTCTATTAATAAGAGGTGCCGAAGTCAAGTAATTCCCAGGGAATCCCTGTACATTCTCCACGCGTCTGCCTGGAATTAATAAAGCAGGGAGAGGAGCTCGGCTAAGGTAAAACCCGTGAAGTATTGATTGATGGCGAGGGTCGTCAGGCGTTCTTCCAACGCGGTGGGCCCATATTCGCAGCCGACCAAACGTTCCTCCAATTCAGCCACCTCGCGCTGCCCAAAGAAATCTCCAATAAACCTGACCGATTGCAGTTTGCCTTTTTGGACTACCAGATAGACTTCAATTTCCCCGCCGGCATAGCGCACCGACCGCCGTAAATTAAAGGCTGGCGAGGAACCATAATTCCATTCCCAGGATCGGTAGCGCTCGCGCGCAAGCTGATTGACCGCTTCCCAATCTGCCGGCTCCAAATGATATTCAGGAATAACCGCGCCGTCAGGCGCGCCAAGCTGCTGAAAAACGCCCAGCAGAATCTGTGTGCGGAAACTGAGAATATTCACCGGCTCGCTCAGGAATTCGGCAATATTGGCAACCCGGCTGCGTACAGACTTAATCCCTTTAGACTCAATCTTGGAGGCTTTTACGCGCAGCGCTTTGCCGATTTCATCCAGGCTGGTGTTGTAGAGCAGCGTGCCGTGGCTGACCAGGCGCGTTCCGCTGACATACTGCGCGTTTCCGGAAATTTTTCGGCCATCCGCCAGGATATCATTTCGCCCGCTCAATTCAGCTGGCACGCCAAGCTCTCGCAAAACCTGAATCACAGGCGCGGTGAATTTCTGAAAATTGGCGAAGCTCCCCCCCACATTGGGCGCGATAAAGCTGAAGTTTAAATTCCCCAGGTCGTGATAGACTGCGCCGCCGCCAGAAAGCCGCCTCACCACATGCAGCCCCTGTTCCCGGACGTATTCCACATTGATTTCGGCGACTGTGTTCTGGTGCCTGCCGATGATAATTGATGGTTCATTGATATAAAACAGGAGCAATTCTTCGGTCGGAGAGATATTCCGGATCAAATACTCTTCCAGGGCGAGGTTCAACGCGGGGTCGTGCTGGTTCTGATTATCAACAAAAAGCATAATTACCTTCGGTTTTCAGGCGCGTTTAGGCATTGATTATAGCGCAAAGCCCAGCCTGCTGTTCCGCGCCCCGGTTATCCAGGCAGTGTTTATGCAATTTGCCCTTGACCTTTCAAAAAGGTGCTATACTTCATCCGTTTATGCGGATATAAGAATATGTTGAAATCTGAACACGAACAAAACACTGTTACGGAAGCGGAAATAAACTTACTGCATCAGCAAGTTTGCTACGCGCTAAGTGATCCGACGCGCATCCTCATCCTCTATATTCTCAAAGAGGGCTCCCTTTCCGTCGGAGAGCTGACCGCGCGAATGAAGCTTCCGCAGTCGACCGTTTCGCGTCATTTGCGGGTGCTCAGAGACCGCTCAATCATATCGTTGGAAAAACGCGGCACATCCAACCTGTATACCATTGCCGATACCCGCATTGTGGACGCGTTGGATCTGCTGCGGCAGGTGCTTAATCAACAGCTGACAGAACAGGCGAAGCTGACAGCTGCTATCCAAAATACAATTCCATTGAAGGAGTAGATTATGAAGGTTGTGATTGTTGGAGGTGTCGCAGGCGGCGCCAGCACGGCCGCTCGCTTACGCCGTGTCGATGAAAATGCAGAAATTATCATGTTCGAAAAGGGACCTTACGTCTCTTTTGCCAACTGCGGTCTGCCATATTATATCGGCGAGGTGATTAAAGATCGGGAACAGCTGCTGGTGGTCACACCCGAAACCCTCAAGGATATGCTGGGCGTCGAAGCACGACCTAACAGTGAAGTGCTCTCCATAGACCGTCAGAACAAAACGGTCATGGTGAAAGACCTGGTCAGCGGACGGGAATATCAGGAATCTTACGACAAATTGGTGCTTGCCACTGGCGCGGTGCCGATTGTCCCGCCTCTGCCAGGGGTGGACTTGCCGGGGGTGTTCATCCTGCACAATATTCCCGAAATGGACGCGATAGAAAGCTATCTTAAAGAGGCTGCTCCCAAACGCGTCGTGGTGGTTGGCGGCGGTTTCATTGGCCTTGAGATTGCTGAGAACCTGGTTGAACGAGGGCTGCAAGTTAGTGTGGTCGAGATGCTCAATCAGGTTATGGCTCCGGTGGATTTTGAACTGGCTGCCATGGTCCATCACCACCTGGCTTTTCACAACATCGGGCTCGTGCTGGGTGATGGTCTCAAAAGCATTGAACAAACCGGTATCGACACCGGCATGCGGGTGAACCTCGCCAGCGGAAAATCCCTCCCAGCGGAAATGGTCATTCTGGCAATTGGGGTGCGGCCCGAAACTTCTCTGGCAAAGACGGCTGGACTGGAACTGGGTGTGCGCGGAACCGTCGTCACCGACGACCAGATGCGGACTTCTGACCCGGATATTTTCGCGGTTGGAGACGCGACCCAGCTGACCCATAATATTCTCCAGCAGCCGACTTTCCTGGCGCTCGCCGGGCCTGCCAGTCGCGAAGGACGTACCGCGGCGGACGCAATCGCTGGTAGAGCGACCAAATTCCCAGGGGTTCAGGGCACTTCTGTCGTGAAGGTTTTTGATTTGACCGTGGCTTCCACGGGTTTGAATCAACGTCAACTGGAACAGGCTGGCCTGCCTTTTGATTCCGTCATTATCCACGCCAACAGCCATGCGTCATATTACCCTGGCGCGGCGCAAATGGCGCTCAAGCTGCTCTTCTCTCCCGAGGACGGCCGGATTTACGGCGCGCAGGCAGTTGGACCAGACGGCGTTGACAAACGCATTGACGTGATTGCCACCGCCATCAAAGGCAAGCTGAGTGTGTACGAATTGGAAGAACTAGAACTCTGTTACGCGCCCCCGTTTGGTTCCTCACGCGACCCGGTGAATATTGCCGGTTTTGCTGCCGGGAACATTCTGCGCGGCGACGCGCCAGTGATGCACTGGAATGAGGTGGAATCGCTCGATAAAAACGCCTGGTACATTCTGGATACCCGCCTGCCTGAAGAAGGCACGCTCGGCAGCATCCCCGGCAGCCATAACATTCCCCTGCAGCAGCTGCGCCAACATTTGGATGAACTCCCCAAAGACCGGAAAATCCTGGTTTATTGCGCCACAGGTCAGCGTTCATACTTCGCGGTGCGGGTCTTGCGTCAGCATGGTTTTGACGCCTACAACCTCAGCGGTGGTTATAAGACCTTCGCAGAAGCCGTCCGAGAACAATCCTACCAGCCCGAAATGGAGACTAAGACTATGACCCTTTCTCAAACCCCTGCCAATGCCGCCCACGAAACCAGCAGCGAATACCAATTGGACGCCTGCGGTTTGCAGTGCCCTGGTCCAATCCTCAAGCTTTATAACAAGGTCAAGGATATGGGAGAGGGCGATATCGTCACCGTGAAAGCGACTGATTATGGCTTTGCCAACGATGTTGGGGCTTGGGTAAAAACCACTGGCAACACCTTGCTCAGCCTTGAAAATGCGGGCGGCGTGATTACCGCGCGTGTGCAAAAGGGATTGAAGGGCGAGGAAGCTCTAACAGCGCCTGCCGCACACGGCGCAGGAAAAGACATAACCATGATTGTCTTCTCAGGCGATTTGGACAAGGCAATCGCGGCATTTATTATCGCGAACGGCTTTGCCTCGATGGGTCAGAGAGCAACTTTATTCTTTACCTTCTGGGGTTTGAACCTGCTGCGCAAAGACAACCCGCCAGCGCTGAAGAAAACATTGGTTGAGCGGATGTTTGGCTGGATGATGCCGCGCGGCGCGAACAAGGCTGTGCTTTCCCATATGCACATGATGGGCATGGGCACGGGCATGATTAAGGCAGTTATGAAACAGAAAAACATCGACTCCCTGCCCCAACTCATCAAGACAGCCCAGCAAAACGGCGTGAAACTGCTGGCGTGTCAGATGACCATGGATATGATGGGCATCAAACGGGAAGAACTGATTGACGGTGTGGAAATTGCCGGGGTCGCCACCATGGCTGCCGATGCCACCACAACCAACACACATTTTTTCATCTAAACAATCAGGTGGTTTTCAACAAAAAGGCGGACGCAAATCAGCGTCCGTTTTTTTGTTGCAGCAATTCACATACATGCTCCAATTCAGGCGCCGAATTTGATGCCAGCGCTGATGAGCCGGCATCAACCGCGGTGCGCTTCGCCAGCATCTTAAACGCGCGGCGCCACAGGCGTGAACAAAACCGCTAAAAGGTTTCGGT
>JAKQFH010000014.1 GCA_029556265.1 Chloroflexota bacterium
GTATGTGCTGGGCGATTTGGTGAAAGCGCTGAACCCGTTCACCAACGAGGCAGTGACCGTGAAGATTGAGAGCGCGACGGTCAGTTACAAATCAGATGGAACGCTGGACATTCAAATCGAGGTGTCGTGATGGATGACAAACTGATGGAAACGCTGGAAGCGCTGGCGAAGGAGATTTCCTCGCTTAAGCGGGAAGTTACAGACCTAAAGCGGCGCGAAATTCCCGCCGGAATCTGGAAAACCTACACGCCCTCAAGTCAGACGGGTTGGACTGCGCTGCCTTCAGGCACATACCGCTATACCGCCATAGGCAAGCTGGTCATCCTGCATATTGCAATGGGCGGCGGCAATACGAGCAATGCTAACACCGCGAAAATCGCGCTGCCTTTCACTGCTGCAAACTTCGGCGGCAGCATGACGGGCGCTAACGGGTACGCGATTGATAACGGAACAGCCCTTACAACGATGAGCAGATGGGCAATAGCACCCAATTCTACTGTGATAAATTTCTACAAGGACGCGGCGACTGGCGCATGGACGGCATCGGGCACGAAGCGCATTTACTGCGTTGCGATATACGAGAGGGCGTGAATATGACATACGCGTTTGGCGTGGACATCAGCAAATATCAAAGCAGCCAGAACGGAAAGATTCTGCAGGACTTTGACGCGCTTGCCAACCATTCTGAAAGGGTCAGTTTCATCTTTGCGCGGGCGGGCGTAAGCTGGGGTTACAAAGACCCGTGCTTTGACTACTACTGGTCGGAAATGGCGCGCATCGGAGTTTGTCGGGGTGCGTACCACTACCTCTACCCAAGCCAATCGGTAAAGCGGCAAATGGACTGGTTCCTGAGCATTACAAGCAAGCGGACAGAGCATGACCGGCTGGCATTGGATTTGGAAACAACGAATGGATTGTACCGCCAGCAGGTCACGGACTTTTTGAACGCCTGTCTCGAATACCTGAAGGAACGGACAGGCAGATACCCGATTCTTTACAGCCGGAAAAGCTGGCTCGACCCCTACGTGGACATGCGGCAGGTGCCGGAGGTGGACTTGTGGATTGCCAGGTATGCGTCTATTCCGCCTGGAAAGATATACGCGCCGGAATACCCCACGCCGCCTGAACTGCCGAACCACACGCACAACTGGCTGATCCACCAGGTAGGGGATAAAATGCCCCCTATTGGCTGCCAATCCAAGACGATGGACTATGACCGCTGGAATGGGGACGATACGGCGGTGCTGGCGTACTTCGGCTATGACGGTCCGATAGAACCACCGCCCCCGCCTGAACCGCCCGACCCGACAGAACCCCTGTTCGAGGGGATTGTTACCGCTGAGCCTTACCTGAATATCCGCGCCCTGCCGACTACGCAGTCAGCAGATTTAGGGGATTTGTATCCTGATAGACGGCTGAACGTTTATGAGATTGTCCCGAATTGGTATCGCGTTGATACTGTGGACGGAGAGTACAAAGCGGGCTGGGTTGCATCCGCGTGGGTGAAACGCGATTGGGGCGGCGGGCTGATTGAGACCCCGCTGTTCAGCCAGAAAGACCCGCGCTGGCGATATAAGAAACTCGGCACGTCCGCTTCCACGATTGGCGGGTACGGATGCTTGCTGACTTCGGCTGCGATGGTATGCGCTCATTACGGGAAAGCTACCAACCCCGACTTGCTGAACCAAGCGATGATACGCGTGGACGGGTACGCGTCCGGCAACCTGTGGAAGTTCTGGAGCTTGTCGGCTGTCTATCCCGACATCACAGTCCGCGATTTTGTGAATTGCGAAAGCACGCCCGCCCCGCTTGCGCTGATTGACAC
>JAKQFH010000018.1 GCA_029556265.1 Chloroflexota bacterium
TTCATAAGTTTGCAGCATTTCCTCACTCCTTCAGCTCATAGGGGCTGAGCAGGTCCGCTTCGATATCCAGCACGGCAAAACTGTGCGGCTTGAGCCAGTCTCCCAGCGCCCCGGGGTTAATCAGGCGCGTGCTCCCCACCCGTTTATCCTCAAACAGGTGCGAATGCCCGCGCAGGACGTAATCATAATTCCCGCTCTCAAGGGCGCGATTAAGCGGTTCCGCGAAGTTCCCGTGAATAACAAAAAAACGTTTGCCGTCAAGCGTGAACTCCAGAGCTCTATCCGCCCGGCTTTCGGGGTTCATCTGCTGCAGGCTGAGCGCGATGGCGCCGCTGGCGATATCGCCGTTCCCAAAGGCATAAAAAACCCGGAACCCGCGCAAGTGCCGGCACATGGCAAAGTCCGTCAGGTCGCCGCAGTGCACAAGCGTAGAAACATTCTGCCCGCGCAGGATCTCAAGCGCGCGGATCAGCCAGGATTCCTTGTTGTGCGTGTCGCTGATTATCCCGATTTTCACATCCGTCTCCCTTGTCCGCTCAATAATTAATCCACCACAATTGTATCTATTGATTCTCATATGGTAAAATCGGATTGCAAACATTCAGTTAGATCAGGCGGAGCTGGCATTATGACGACATCCCTCGAGCAAGGCATAGAAGCCGCAAAATCCGGGCAAATGGAACAGGCTCTGGCACACCTGAAAGACGCCATCGTTGAAGAGCCGACCAACGCGGACGTGTGGGTTTGGCTGGCTGCCATCATCGAGGACGAAAGCAAGCAAACCATTTTCCTCAAAAAAGCGCTTGAACTCGACCCCTCCAACCGTCCCGCCCAGCGCGGGCTGGCGTTCATCGAACGCAAAAAATACATTCCGCCCAAACCCGGTGAAAAACTCTCGGATTACACCCGCCCAATTGGCATCTTCAAAGCCGCTCCCGCCCAAATACACATGGACCCGGAGCCGGAGGCTGCCCCCACGGTGGAGCCTGAGCCAGAACCGCCAACCCCGGGCGATGCCCAAACAGCAGCCGCCGAAGAAACGCCAGCTTCAAGCCCCTCCGCGGAGGAGGCACCCAAAGAGGAGAGCCCGCGTCCCGGCAAGTCAGTCAAGACCAAGGTCTGGCTGGATGTGGTCTTGTACGGGGTAACCCTGATGGTCTTTATTGTGATTGGCATCCTGATTGGAACAACGCTCCTGAATGTGAACATCCCCTTCCTGACGAAACCTACGCCGGTCCTGACTGTATTTCCGGAGCATGAAGGCGTTTTCCTGTTCCAAAACGGCGAATACACCGAGATGGCGCTGAACCTGAACCTGCCCAAGGAAGAAACCGGTATCCCGGTAACCAAACAAACCCAGCCCGAATTGGTGGTGAACAACCAGGTAATCAGTCTGGAACGTTTGCAGCTGCTGGATGAGGGCGGCTTGCCGGTAGCGTTTACGACCCGCCCGGTTAAAGATAATATCCATCTGCTCGTTCCCCAGGAAACATTAGCGCCAGGCCGATACTGCATTGTCTTTACGCTGAACGCAGACCGAAATGAGGCTCTTTATTGGTGTCTGCGTGTTGAGTAAAAACCATTTGTCCGAAAACCCCAATCGCTTTTCCCCGGAGGCTGAATTCAATGACTGTTGATTCCCTGGGAGTGTCCATCCCATTAAGCCACTTTGATTATTCCAGGCACGGCACGATAGTTGCCAAAGAAATCCTGGCAGAGCGCGTCGCCCGCTATGAAGTTTACGCGCCGCTTATCGCCCAAAAAGCCAAACCAGGTCAGTTTGTCATCTTACGTCTGACCGAGGATGGTGAACGCGTCCCGCTGACTATCGTAAACCACGACGCGCGGCGGGGCACAATCACGCTGATTGTGCAAGCGGTGGGGAAAAGCACCGAATACCTGGACAGCCTGCCCATCGGGGAACAAATCCTGGACGTCCTCGGTCCGCTTGGAAACCCATCGGAAATTAAATATTTCGGCAGGGTGTTGGTGGTTGGCGGCGGAGTGGGCACCGCGGTGGCTTATCCAGTCGCCAAAGCCTTGAAGGAAGCCGGTAATCACGTCACCGCGGTCGTGGGCGCGCGCAATAAGGCATTGGTAATCCTGAAACAGGAACTGGAACAGGTGGCGGACGAGTTGTTTATCACCACCGACGACGGCTCGTATGGTTTTCACGGCTTCGTGACTGACCAACTGAAGCAGCTGCTTGGGAATGGAAACACATACCAATACGCGCTGGCAGTCGGGCCTCTGCCAATGATGCGCGCCGTCACTGAAGTCACCCGCCCGTACGGCATCCCCACCACCGTCAGCCTGAACCCGATTATGGTAGACGGTACGGGCATGTGCGGCGGCTGCCGCGTTTTGGTTGGGGATAAGGTGCGCTTCACCTGCGTGGAAGGTCCGGAATTCGACGGACATCTGGTAGATTTCGACTCACTCAATAATCGCAACCGCGCCTATAACCACCTGGAAAACTGCCGGTTGGATGAGCGCTTGGCTGTGCTTGAAACTGTCCCGGAAGAAATTGTCAGTTCGCCCCGCGCCCGTCAGGCGATGCCGGAACTGCCGGTGGCTGTGCGTGTCCGCAATTTTGAGGAGGTCGCGCTGGGGTTTACCGATGAGTTAGCCCGCAAAGAGGCTGAACGCTGCCTGCAGTGTAAGAATCCCAAATGCGTGGCCGGCTGCCCGGTCTCCGTGCAAATCCCTCACTTCATCCAACTCATCGTTTCGGGTGATATTGCCGCCGCCGGACTTCTGATTAAAGAGGATAATTCCCTGCCCGGGGTATGTGGACGGGTGTGCCCACAAACGGAGCAGTGCGAAGGCGCTTGCATCCTCAACAAAAAAGGCGAGCCGGTCGCGATTGGCGCCCTGGAGCGCTATGTCACCGATTACCTCGACGCGCACCCTGTCCCGAAAGCGCCCGCGGCAGTTCAACCCAGCGGGCATAAAGTCGCTTTGGTGGGCAGCGGGCCAGCCTGCCTGAGCTGCGCCGGGGACCTGGTCAAAGCCGGCCACGATGTGACGGTTTTCGAAGCCTTTCATGATTTTGGCGGCGTGCTGCGCTACGGCATCCCGGAATTCCGCCTGCCCAAAGCGATTGTGAGTAAAGAAGTGCAGCAGCTTTCAGACCTGGGCGTGAAGTTCGTCCCGGATGTGCTCATCGGCGCGACCAAAACAGTGCAGGACCTTATGCAGCTGGACAATTTTGAAGCCGTTTTTATTGGCACCGGCGCGGGGCTGCCCAACTTCCTGAACATTCCCGGAGAAAGCCTGGTTGGCATCTACTCCGCCAACGAATTCCTGACCCGCGTAAACCTGATGAAAGCCTACCTGTATCCGCAGGTGGACACACCCATTTTAAATCTGCAAGGCAAGCGCGTCGCTGTCATCGGCGGTGGAAATACCGCCCTGGATTCCGCCCGGGTCGCTTTGCGGCTTGGCGCGGCCGAGGTTTCCATAATCTATCGGCGCAGCGAAGCTGAAATGCCCGGGCGTTACGAAGAAATACAGCACGCGAAAGCGGAAGGGGTTCGCTTCGAATTTTTGCGCAACCCGCTTGAATTTTTTGGCAGCCCGCAGGGCTGGCTGCTTGGGGTCCGCCTGATCCGGATGGAACTGGGTGAACCGGACGAAAGTGGCCGGCGGCGCCCCATCCCGGTGGCAGGTTCGGAATATGAAATGCCCATTGATGTGGCTGTGGTGGCAATTGGCAACGGCTCCAATCCGATTATCCAGCGCACCACCCCAAACCTGGAATTTAACCGCTGGGGCAATATCGTGGTCGACCCGGACACGATGGCAACCTCCATCCCCGGGGTTTACGCTGGCGGGGATATCGTCACAGGCGGAGCAACGGTCATCCTGGCAATGGGAGCCGGCCGCAAGGCGGCTGCTGCCATAGATCGTTTTCTGGCGGAAAAAGACGCCCAAAAAGGCAATTGATATGCCAAAAATCGTATGTTTAGGCGCGGGCAGCTTTTCCTTTGGTTTAAGCACCCTTTTAACTCTGCTGCAAAGCCCCACCTTGCGCGGGAGTGAAATCGCGCTGGTGGACATCAACCCCGAGTCGCTCGATCTGAGCGCCCGACTGGCAGGCTGGCTGAATGAAAGCTGGGACTGCGGCAAGATTATCAGCGTGCATTCCAATCACAAAGAGGCTCTCCCCGGCGCGGACTTTGTCATCAGCGCGATAGAAGTGCAGCCTCGCGAGGCGTTGTGGCGCAAGGATTTTGAACTGACCCTCAAATACGGGCTTCGCCAGCCGTATGCCGAAAACGGCGGACCCGGCGGCTTCGCGCATGCCGCCCGCAATGTCAACACCGTTTTGGAAATCGCCAGGGACATGGAAACCGCCTGCCCCGAAGCCTGGCTGATCAACTTTACCAACCCAATGCACCGGCTGTGCTATCTGGTGAACCAATACTCACGCATTAAAGTAGTTGGATTATGCCACCAGCTCGCCGCGGGCTACGCCATGGCTGCCAAAGCCCTGGCCCCCGTGCTGGGTTTCAGCGGGGCGGAGGCTTTCGTCAGCACGCACGCGGACCCATGCAATCACTATCCGATGGCGAATATGGCCCTTCAGGGGATGGAACGGCTTAAGATTACAGCCGCGGGTTTGAATCATTTTACCTGGATGCTCGCCCTGCAAGACCGCCGCTCGGGTGAGGACCTTTATCCGCTCTTCCGACGCGAGTGGCAGAAGCTCCCGGCAAATTTTGAGCCGCTTACCCGGGATATTTTTGACATTTTCAAGCTCTTCCCCATCCCTGGCGACGAACACCTGGATGAATACCTGCCCTGGCTCACCAGCGCCGCGCATAAAGCGTGGGAGCGCTATGACCTCTCCCTGTACGACTGGACGCTGTTCGAACAGCTGCGCCAGGCTCAGTGGCGGCAGGTCTCTGAGTGGATCGCGAACCGGGATCTGAATGAAACCCTCACCGAACCCGTCAGCGAGGGCGCCGTGGAACTGATTGAAAGCTTAGTGACGGGTGTTCCGCTTTACTGGGAGGCATTGAACATTCCCAACCGGGGATTAATCCATGGGCTGCCAGAAAACGCGATTGTTGAAGTTCCGGGGACCGTTTCAAAGGACGGCATCCAAGGCGAAGGTGTGTGCGCGCTGCCGCAAGGCATCCTGGAACTGCTTCACCGCGAGGTGAGCGCCAGCCAGTTGTGCATTGACGCGGTTGTTCTTGGGGACAGGGATTTGGCCTTGCAGAGCTTACTGCTTGACCCGGTCGTGGACGATATCGGCACCGCGCGCCTGATTTTGAATGATATCCTGGAGACAAACCGTACCTGGCTGCCCCAATTTCACTAATCCAGCCAGAATCCATGGCAGGTTGAAAACGCGCTCACCCATTCATGGTTTAATTGACGCGTTGGACCATTTGTGGTAATAATCAGATTACTCCGGCTGTTTCAGGTCTATGCATAACAATCCCATCTGAAACGACTTCGAGAACATATTGGTTGTATTTAGTCACGGAGGATTAAAAAGGTATGTCAGAACGGGAAAAAGGCAAGGTAAAATGGTTTGATTCCGCCAAAGGCTTTGGCTTTATTGCCCGCGGCAACGGCGAAAAAGACGTTTTTGTGCACTTCAGTGCCATCATCGGAGATGGTTATAAAACCCTCAAAGAGAACGACACCGTCGAATTCAGCGTTGCTCAGGGTCCAAAAGGAGCTCAGGCTCAGGACGTAAAAGTCATCACCGAGTAATCAGAAAACAGTAATAAGAACCGGTCTGGTTATGCAGACCGGATTTTTAATTTAATTGCGGGTCAAGCCGCGATAAGCGGCGCGGCCGAAACCCACCTTGTCCAATCCAAACCGGGCAATCTGATCCGCTTCAAAGTCCGACCAATTACCCAGGAATAAACGCGGCTTGCCTTCGTGTCCTAAAGCCAGGATATGGGTGCTGATGCGGTCCAGAAACCAGCGGTCATGGCTGACGACGACCGCGCAGCCGGCGAAATTCTCAAGGGCTTCTTCCAGCGAGCGCAGGGTGTTCACATCCAGGTCGTTGGTGGGTTCATCCAGCAGGAGAACGTTCGCGCCAGCTGTCAGCGTGCGCGCCAAAAAAACCCGGTTCCGTTCTCCACCGGATAAGTGGCTGACAGTTTTTTGTTGGTCAGAGCCGGTAAAGTTGAATGAGGCGCAGTAAGCCCGACCATTAACGGTCATATCCCCCAATTGCAGGTTATCCGCGCCGCCTGTAATCGCCTGAAACACCGTCAGGTCGCCGTCCAATGTGCGGGATTGATCAGCGTAAGCCAGCTTCACGGTCTCTCCCAGACGGATTGTGCCCGAGTCCGGGGTTTCCAACCCGGCAATCATCTTGATTAACGTGGATTTACCAGCTCCGTTGGGGCCAATAACACCAACAATAGAACCCGGCGGAACACTGATGCTCAGGTCTTCAATCAGTTGGCGGTCTCCATAACCTTTGTTGACGCCTTCAAGCTCGATGACCACATTTCCCAGCCGCGGTCCGGAGGGAATGTAAATTTCCAGGTCTTTCCGCTCTTTTTCATATTCCTGGGAAAGTAATTTTTCGTAGGCGGTTACGCGGGCTTGCCCCTTGGATTGGCGCGCCTTCGGAGACATGTGAATCCACTCCAACTCGCGCTGCAAGGTGCGCTGTCTTTTGGTTTCTGTCTTTTCTTCTACGCGCAATCGTTCCTCTTTTTGGGCTAACCAGCTTGAATAATTACCTTTCCAGGGAATGCCGTATCCACGATCCAATTCCAGAATCCAGCCGGCAACGTTATCCAGAAAATAGCGGTCATGCGTTACCGCGATGACGGTTCCTTTATAATTTTGCAGGTGGCGCTCCAACCAGGCAACGGATTCCGCGTCCAGGTGATTGGTGGGTTCATCCAGCAGCAGAATATCCGGCTCGGTCAGGAGCAGTCGGGTCAGCGCCACGCGCCGCTTTTCTCCGCCAGAGAGCACCCTGATGGGCGTGTCCCCCGGCGGGCAGTTCAGCGCGCCCATCGCCAGCTTGAGGTTGCTTTCCAGATTCCAGGCATCCACGTGTTCCAGTGCGTCCGTCAGGCGCGCCTGTTCAGCGATAAGTTTGTCAAAATCCGCGTCAGGGTCGGAAAAGCCCTCATTCACGCGGTCGTACTCCGCCAACAAATCCACAATCGGCTGAACGCCTTCCCGGATGACGTCCAAAACGGTCTTGCTCTCGTCGAGCTGCGGCTCCTGGTCTAACATCCCGACGCTGTAGCCTTTTGAAATAGCAATTTCGCCGATGTAGTCGGGATCTTTACCAGCCATAATGCGCAGAAGCGTGGATTTTCCGGAGCCATTCAAGCCCAAAACGCCAATTTTCGCGCCGTAATAAAAACCGAGTGAGATATCCCTTAAGACCTGTTTATTAGGCGGGTATATCCTCCCCACGCGCACCATTGAATAAATCACCTGGGTATCAGAAGGCATACAAACTCCTTATTGCGATTATTTGCTGTCCGTATTGTAACAAACCCGCTGAAGAAACCCAACCTCCGGGTTTAGGGTTGGCGGATATAAAGGATCCAGTCCCCCAGGCTCGCCTCCGCCTGAAAGTTATCCGCCACGGTTGGGTTGATATGCCCGGCAGACCGCACCAGCAGGTACTGCACCCCGCGCGCGTCCAGCCAGGTTTTATCGGCTGCCAGACTGACAGGAAATACGTTCACGATCCGGCGCGAGAAATCCGCTCCAAAGAGCCCATACTCCTGGTAATCGTTGGCTTCCGCGGCAACCCCCACCACCGCGCCGGAAGGGATTTTCTCTGCCAGGTAGAGCATTTCTTTGGTCCCGTACGCTTGTCTGGTCAGCCTGTCGATGCGATTCATATCCCAGATTGCCGCGCCGCCTACGATTTGCTTGGCAGGGTTATAAAGCGCGACCACGGCGGAGCTGAACGAAACCGTCAGGACCAGCAGCCACTGCACCCAAACACGCGAACGCCTGCCCTCAAACCACATTGGCAGGAACGCGGCCGCCATTGCCAGCGCCGGCATGAAGTACCTGCCGTCAAAAGGCGTCCAGCCAGGCCTGATCATACTGCAGGTGACCAGCGCGGTCAGGAAAAAAATGAATGGGAACGTCAGCAAAGGTTCTTTTTTCTTGAACGCTTGCATGCAGCCGAGGATGCTGGTGGGATAAACCAGCAGGAAGCCGACCAATCCGAACCAGGCTTCATCTTCCTGCAAAAGGTATACCCTGTCCCAGGTGAAGACATGCGCGTCCAGCGTGGCAATATCGCCTTCCAGGTTCAAGCCAAGCGGAGCGGACAGCGCCCTTGCCGCGGCGGCCTTGACGGGCAAAATGCCGGCTTGAATTGAGCGGGGCAGCCACGAGACATCCGCCAATTGATAAACCCAACGCGCGCTGGTGAGCGCAACGTATTTCGCCGCCGGCATCTCGTCTAACACGGCTGTGCTGGTCATCTCCGCCGCGTCCGGACCGACCAGTGAGCCGAAATGCAGCTGATTGCTGAGGTAAATTGGTGAGCTGAACAAGCCAAAAGCCAGCAAAGCCGCGCAAACCCAAACAAGCGCTTGTCTGAATGAATACCGGCGCGCCAACAAACCGCTCAGAGCGAACAAGGCGAAGCCGGGAAGGTACGCGGCAATTGAAAAATTGGTGCCCAACACGAGGCCCAGCGCCAGACTGGAAAGGATCAGCGCGCTGCTTTGTTTGTCTTTACTCCAACGGTAAAAGAAGTACACCAGTGAAATAAACAGCCAGGTGCTGACCAGGTCGTGCCGCACCGACGTGAGATGCAGCTCCACCACCGGAAAAGTCAGCCAGATGAGGCCGGCAAAGGCAGCCCCTTTGCGTGAAAAACCAAACTCCCGCGAGAAGGCGTATACCAACAAACCAGTTAACACCCCGGAAAAGAAGGGAATGTAAGCCATATAATGGTCAGTTTGACTGAGCAGCAGGGTCCACAGGTAGGTCAGCTGGGCGTTTACCGGAAAAGTGAGCTGCCACACGAAGGGTGTTTCCCATGGGAAGTAACTGCCCTGCTGCATCCAACGCACGATACGTGCCACATGAAAAGAAAGCGCGTCATTATTGTTTGGAGGAACCACATAGATTAGCACCACCGAAAGCAGCAGCACGGCGGCAACCAAAAGCAGCAGCGCTGTCAGCGGAGCGTTTTCGCGACGCCTTAGCCCGGAAAATATGCTTCTCAAATTGAGAGCCTTTGGAAATACCGCCGGCTTCCCGGATAGATACCAGGCAGCCGCGCTGATTGCCAACAGCAGGCTTTGCAGAAGGATGATAATGGAACTGGAATTCAGAGCATGCAGAAGATTGTCAATCTGAAAGACCAACACAATCAAGGCAAAGCTGAACAGCCCCCAGGCCAGCAGGAAATCCAAGGGCCTCCTCAGGCGCAGGAGCGCGGTGAGGAAGAGCGTGGTAAGTACCAGAATCAGGATAGATAACACAAAAATCACAACATGGCTCCGCTATTAGTTTACCTCAGGCCCTTGTTGTTTGGGAACTAACAGCCAATCCGCGTGCTTGGTGAACACAAGTGGTTCTTGTTTTCGTAAATTTTATTCCTATAATAAGGATAGATCTCCACCTGAGTGAGGAGTGTCCATGACCAGATCAATTGCAACACGGTTGTTTTTTCTGTTTTTGTCTGCAGTAATTCTGAACGGCTTTCTCTCAGCTTGTACGCCAGCCCGACAAGCTCCGTTACCAGCCAGCACGCAGCCAGCGCCTGCTGCCAGCCCTTCCCCAACCACTTTGCCGACCCAGACAGCGCCGCCTGCGCCGCTAACAATGGAAATCCCAGCGCTTTTGGAGCAATGTGAAACACTCAGCGCGGCAAAAACAAAGGTGATTGTCAGCGGTCATCTCTACTTGCCAGAGTATCGAATTTACGGATACAGCGGTTGGAAAGGGATGAACCTGAACCTGTTTTTGCCTAACGACCTGCAAACCATCACCGCCTTAATCCCGATTGGCAATGGAAACAATACAATGGACGACCTGCCGGCTTACTTTACCCCGCGCGACCTGCGCGCGCGCTCTGACAGCGGTCAGCTGATTTTGCACGGGCACAGCGTCAGCATCTTTGGGAGGGTTGAGTATACGGTCACCAGCGGGGTGCCGCGCTGCCAGGTATGGGTGGAGAAAATCGACTCGCTGATGCCAGCAGACATACTTATCCCCGTCCCGTACCAAATTTCGGCACTGCTCGAGGAACAGAATATTGGAAATGTAGCCTATCCAGAAATCGTCTCAACCTGCCAGCTGGCAGCGCAAAAGCAGCAAATGGTGTCCCTCACGGGTTCAATCATCGCTGAGAGCGGTCCTGATCAGTGTGAGCGGGAGATATGCCGCTTTGCGCTTACGGATAAAACCGGCACGCTCACCGCAGTTTTGCTCCTGGCAAACGAGCCCAATGCTATCAACTTCGACCCGACTCAGGGTTGGCAGCTGATTGACCAGGACGGTAACGCGCAAAAGCTGCTGAACCTGATATTTACCGGCACGCTGTCGGTGGATACTTCCAGGGGCTGCTCACTCCTGGTTTACCAGATTCAGAAACCCTGAAAGCGCGGATAAGGCAGAAACGACAGACGAGGTTCACTTTTCCGGGCGGGCGGATTTGGACCGCCGACCTTAGCAAAGCACCCTCTTGAGGGCTCGGCCCCGAACCCGAAACCCAATAAAAAAAGGACCCTCCAAGACCGGAAGGTCCTTCTGTCGGGGCGGGCGGATTTGGACCGCCGACCTTCGCAGCGCACCCTCTTGAGGGCTCGGTCCCGAAGCCGAAACCGCAATAAAAAAGGACCCTCCAAGATCGGAAGGTCCCTTTGTCGGGGCGGGCGGATTTGGACCGCCGGCCTTAGCAAAGCACCCTCTTGAGGGCTCGGTCCCGAACCCGAAACCACAATAAAAGGGACCCTCCAAGATTGGAAGGTCCCTCTGTCGGGGCGGGCGAATTTGGACCGCCGACCTTCGTAACGCACCCTCTTGAGGGTTCGGTCCCGAACCCGAAACCACAATAAAAGGGACCCTCCAAAGCTGGAAGGTCCCTCTGTCGGGGCGGGCGGATTTGGACCGCCGACCTTTGCAGCGCACCCTCTTGAGGGCTCGGTCCCGAATAAAAAAAAGAGGTTGTCTCTTTCATTATGAGACAACCTCTGTCTGTCGGGGCGGGCGGATTTGGACCGCCGACCTCACGGTCCCGAACCGTGCGCTCTATCCGGGCTGAGCCACGCCCCGCAGGACTGATATTATACCATTTTTGGCATTTCCGGCAAGCCGTAGTTTTGGCCTTTTTTTCCGGTTTGTGCCTTTCTTCAAAAAACAGCTTAAGCTCGGAATTCCCTCGCAAACCCACGCATCGCGCGGGTTTCTAAATCGCACCTGTTCGCCCGAACTGACGTTCCAGCAGCGCCGCGCTGAGGTGTATCATTGTGGGTCTGCCGTGCGGGCAGGTGCGCGGGGATTGACTGGCTTCCAGGTTCAGCAGCAGGGCTTTCTGCTCGCTCTCCGAAAGGATTTTCCCGGCTTTCACCGCCAGACGTTTGCAAACCCTGCCAGCGATTTTCGCTTCAATTTCAGCAGCCAAAGGTTCTTCATTCTCCTCAAAGTCTTCCACCAGAGCCTGGAGCACCGCTTTCGGGTCACCCCCCGCGAATACAGCTGGCACAGACCGCACCAGGAAAGCGTTCGGCCCGAAATCTTCCACCTCAAAACCCAACTTTCTCAGGGCTGGCAGCTGCTGTGCGAGGGTCAGCGCTTTTTCTGCGGGGAATTCTACTGCCAGAGGCTGGACAAGCGCCTGCGTCGGTACAACCGCGGCGTGGTACTGCGCCATCAGCTGGTCAAAAAGCACCCGTTCGTGCGCCGCGTGTTGGTCAATCAGGTATAAGCCGTCCGGCCCTTCAGCAATCAGATAAGTCGCGGCCACCTGCCCGATCAGGCGCAGAAGCGGCAGGCGTTCCATCGGCAGGAAGCCTTGCGGGCGAGCGTTCACAGGCGCCGCCGCGGCATCCGACCACGCGCCTGCACTGTCAGAAGGAGCAAACCCGGCTCCGCTTTCGTCCAGCCCAGCCTGCTTTCCCCACAGGTTGGCTGGATTGATTTCCGGTACCGGGGAGTAAGCCAGCAGCCCCCGCCGGATTGCCCGCTGCAAGGCACTAAATACCTGGTCCGCGTCCCGAAAGCGAACTTCCGCCTTGGAAGGGTGCACATTGACATCCACCTGCCCGGCCGGCAGTTCGATGAACAAAACCGCCACAGGGTACCGGCCGACCATCAGCAGGGTGTTGTACGCTTTAATCACCGCCGCGGTCAGGGCCGCATCCTGTACCCAGCGCCCATTCACGAAAAAGGTGATGTCTTTCCGATTCGAGCGGTTGAGCGAAAGGTTGCTGACATAGCCGTTTACGCGGATTTCACGGTCAGAAAATGTGATCGGCAGCAGCTGTTTGCTGTCCTGCGCGCCAAAAAGCTCCTGCAGAATCTCCATCTGATTGCCGCTGCCCGTGGTCTTGAATATCTGACGCTGGTCCTGAACAAGCGTCCAGCGGATATGCGGGTACGCCAGCGCGTAGCGGGTCACCAGCCCTGTAATTTGCCGGTTTTCGGTGCTGTCTGATTTAAGGAATTTCATCCGGGCTGGCACGTTGAAAAACAAATCTTCCACCCTGACCTCGCTGCCGGTAGGAGCCGGCACCGACTCAGAAACCCCGCTTACCCCGCCGTCCACATGGATGCGGTACCCGGCAAGCTGTGCCTCGGGCTTGGATGTCAGCGTCAGGCGAGCGACAGAGCCAATAGATGCCAACGCCTCTCCGCGGAAACCAAGCGTGTGAATCGCGAACAAATCCTCGGCGGACTGCAGCTTACTGGTGGCGTGTCGCGCCAATGCCAGTGGGAGTTCGTCGGCAGGGATGCCCGAGCCGTTATCCGCCACCGCGATCAAGCGTTTGCCGGCTTCGCGCGTCTCAACGGAAATTGCGGTCGCGCCCGCGTCGATGGCGTTTTCAATTAATTCTTTTACCGCGGAAGCCGGTCGTTCCACCACTTCTCCCGCGGCAATTTGAGAGGCAATCGTTTCTGACAGAATTCGGATGGTCATGTGCTTACCTTTCGGACATTATACCTGCTCGCGAGCCTGCTTGCGCTCCTTGGCATAAAAAAGCGAGGTTTTCCGCGTGGGCAGGCTCTTGCTCAGCGGCCCTTATCGCGCAATTGCCCGGGAAACACGAGCTGTCCGCCCTGCCCAGCTCTCCCGGAACAGGCGAGCCCTTATTTTCCGTTGAGCGGGCGTAGATCTTAACCCAATTTGCCAACGCAAAATTCCTGCCCGTAAAGCCTCAGAGTTATTGTCCGATTTATTTCAGTTAAAATAGTAAATCATGGCAATTTCAGCTCACGTCAACAGCATCCTCAACACCTTACCCGAAAAACCCGGCTGCTATCTGATGAAAGACTCAGCCGGCACAATTATCTACGTCGGGAAGGCTATCAACCTGAAAAATCGGGTGCGCTCCTACTTTCACGAGTCGGCAGACCACGCCTTTAAGACACGCCAGATGGTCAAAAAAATCGCTGATATTGACATTATCGTGGTCAATTCGGAGCTGGAAGCGCTGATCCTCGAGATGAATCTGATTAAGGAGCACCGCCCGTTCTACAATGTGCGCCTGAAGGACGATAAACGCTACCCCTATATCAAAATCCATTGGGCGGATGATTTCCCCAAGCTCAGCATCACCCGCCAGATGGTCGAGGATGGTTCCCGTTATTTTGGTCCCTACACTTCCGTCTGGGCAGTGCACCAAACCTTGGATATCCTGCGGAAGATTTTCCCCTACCTGACTTGCGCCCGGGAAATCACCGGCAAAGACCCGCGCCCCTGTCTGTATTACGACATTAAACTTTGCTCCGGGCCCTGCATCGGCGCGATTGATAAAAACGCCTATCGGCAGATGATTGACGACCTGAGTAAATTCCT
Source organism: Chloroflexota bacterium (assembly GCA_029556265.1). Taxonomy (GTDB): domain Bacteria; phylum Chloroflexota; class Anaerolineae; order Anaerolineales; family Anaerolineaceae; genus Mesolinea. The sequence continues at coordinate 14,006 of JAKQFH010000018.1, forward strand.
GGAGGGCAAGACCGACCCGGTAGTAAAGCGCCTGCAATCCGAAATGCAGTCCGCCTCAGAAAACCTGAATTACGAGCGCGCGGCAGCCCTGCGCGACCAGATTCAGAGTATTGAACACGTGGTGGAGCGCCAAAAAATCATTTCTGATGACCAAAAAGATACGGATATCGTCGCCCTGGCGCGTAACAAAGGTGATGCCTGCGTACAGATATTTTTTGTGCGCTCTGGCAAACTGATTGGGCGCGAATATTTTATTCTGGAGGGCACCGAAGACGAAAAGAACGAGGTAATCCTGAGGGAGTTTATCAAGCAGTTTTATTCTCAGGCGGCATTCATTCCCAACCGCGTCTTGCTGCCTGCCGAAGTGGAAGAGGCGCGCATTATCAAGGAGTGGCTGAATACCCGGCGCGCGGGCGAAAAGATAGAAATCCAGGTGCCCAAGCGCGGCAAGAATAAAAGCCTGGTAGAGATGGCAGAAGAAAACGCTGTTGAAACCCTGAAAGCGTTGCAGACGCGCTGGAAGGCAGATAAAGACCGGCAGCACCAGGCTCTCGCGGAATTGCAAGCCGCGCTGAACCTGCCCGAGCCGCCCAACCGGATTGAGTGCTACGATATTTCAAACACCATGGGCACCGCCAGCGTCGGCAGTATGGTGGTGTTCGAGCAGGGAGTTGCCAACAAAAAACTTTACCGGCGCTTTAACATCCGCGGCGTGGAAGGCCCGGATGATTTTGCCTCCATGGAAGAAGTTTTGCGCCGGCGTTTCAATCATTACCACACCGCGCAATCCGAAAAAGACCTTCCCGGGAAAACACCGGACCTCTCTTTCAGCATCCTGCCCGACCTGCTCATCGTGGACGGCGGAAAAGGGCAGTTGGGGCGCGCGGTTAAGGTCATCAGCGAACAAGGCCTTGACGGGCGTTTCAAACTCGTTGGGCTTGCCAAGCAGGAAGAAGAACTCTTTTTGCCCGGTCAAAGCAATTCGGTACGGCTGGAAGAACGCTCGCAAGGTCTCTATCTCATCCAGCGCATTCGCGATGAAGCGCACCGCTTCGCGATCACCGCGCACCGCAGCCGTCGTGGTAAAATCGGGTTGACCTCGCGCCTCGATGCAATCCCTGGGCTCGGACCTGCCCGCCGCAAAGAGCTGATCCTGCGCTTCGGCTCAATTGAAGCTATCCTGGCTGCCAAGCCGGAAGAAATCGCGGGCATCAAGGGCATCAGCCTGCAGTTGGCGCAACAAATCAAGGCTCAATTGGAGTGATATGGCAAAAAAACAGTCCCAGGCAAACACATCCCGGATCGTCATGGCGATTCTGGCTCTAACCATCATCCTGGCGATGGTGCTTTCCATGCTTCGATTTTAAAATAGCATGGATAACTTTGACCCTTTTGGCGCGCAGTTCATCCGACGCTCATCTTACAGTCAGATGGGACCAACGCCAGAAAAACAAGGAGCCCCTTTTCCTGACTATATCCCGTCAGATTTGCCGGATTCAGGTTTGCTGCCGCTCCCAGACCCGGCGCAGCTCGAGCTCGGGCACGCCGACTTACGCCAGATAATCGAAGAGCGCCGCTCCGTAAGACGCTACGACGAAGATGCCGCGCTGACGCTTGAAGAATTATCCCTTTTGCTCTGGCTCACCCAGGGCGTAAAAAAGCTGTCTGAAAAGTCCGGAATGACGCTGCGCACCGTGCCATCAGCCGGCTCGCGCCATCCCTTCGAGACCTTTTTGGCTGTGCGGCGGGTGGAGAACCTTGAGGTTGGTCTCTACCGTTTCATTGCCCACAAACACGCGCTTCTCCCCGTTTTTTCAGGCACGGCAATCCTCGACCAAATCGGCGCGGCCACCGGCAACCAATCCCAGGTGCTCACTGCCGCCGTAACCTTCCTCTGGGCTGCCCTGCCTTACCGCACCAGCTACCGCTACGGCACGCGTGCCTACCGCTATCTATTCCTGGACGCCGGACATGTGTGCCAGAATTTGCATCTGGCAGCGGAGAGCATCGGCTGCGGGGTGTGCGCGATTGGAGCCTATGAGGATGAGGCCGTAAACGCGGCTCTGAAACTCGACGGGCAGGAACAATTCGTGATTTATATCGCTTCGCTGGGCAAAAAGCCGTTAACTCCGGCTGCATGAAAACCCCACCGCCTATCATCGTTCTGATTAGCGCTGATTTCGAATGGAATGCGGTTGTGGACCTTATCCGCCCCGCGGAAACGCGCTCCACGCCCTTTGGCGCCGCCTTCTTCAGCCAACTGGGCAAACATACCCTGCTCATGGCGCACAGCGGCTGGGGCAAGACGGCCACAGCGGCCGCCTGTCAGCACTTGATTGACCTTCACCAGCCTCAATTAATCCTCAACCTCGGCACCTGCGGCGGGCTTGAAGGGCGCGCGGAAGTGGGCGAGATCTTGCTTCCGGAAGAGACCGCGATGTACGACATCGTGGAAGGCATGAGCGCTTACAGCGAAGCCCTGGCTTACTACCACACCCGCGCGGATTTAGGCTGGCTGCCCGCCAAACTGCCGCCCGGAGTGCGGAGAACCCGGATTGTTTCAGCAGACCAGGACATTCAACCGTGCAATGTTGTCCTGATTGCCAATTACTTCCACGCGCCCGCCGCGGATTGGGAATCTGCTGCCTTTGCCTGGACCGCCGCGAAAAATAAGACGCCCTGGCTCATTTTAAGGGGCGTCAGTGATTTGGTCAGTTCGGAAAGGTCAGAGGCATATCAAAACGCCGCACTTTGGCAGCAGCGCGCCGCGCAGATTATGGCACGCCTCCTGGGGCTGCTGCCCTGGTTCCTCGACCGCTTCCCGGCTGTGCCGGATTCAGATTAAACAGCGCTCTGCCCCAGGCGGGCGCGTTCTTCTTCCACGATGCTGTGATCCAGCTTTTTCACAAGCGGCTGGGGTTGATTAAAAGGCTTGCCGCCTGCCAGTTCCACCGGCTGCCAAAGGTCGTCCCCGCTGCCGCTGAGCGCGTTTTCAGGGTGATAGACCAGGATGTCGTGCCTGCCAAGCTTATCTTCCACCCCGCGCGTGCCCTGAGTGCCAAATATGGGCTGTGCGTAGCCCAGAATGCGGTGCAGGCTTTCTGAGGTATGCGGAATAAAGGGCGCGAACATCAGCTTCAGCGAATCAATTGCCTGAATCGCGGTAAATACCGACTTCGCGGCTTCGGCTTTGTCTGCCTTGATTTCAAACCAGGGGGCATGCACGTCCAGATACTTGTTCACTTCCGTCGCCAGGCTCATTACTTCCGAAAGCGCGTCGCGCAGCTGGACGCGTTCCATTTTCGCCGAGACACTTTGAAAGCCCGCCCGGATGGTGTCGAGCAAGGCGCGGTCAGAATCGCGCAGTTTGCCCGGCTGAGGAATGACGCCTTCCCAATGCTTATATGTGAAGGCCAGCACGCGGTTAACCAGGTTGCCCCAGGTGGCGACCAATTCGTTGTTGTTGCGCTGGTAGAACTCCTCCCAATCCCAATCGGTATCCCGGCTTTCGGGCATGGCGGTCGTCAGGTAATAGCGCAGAGGATCCGGGTCGTAGCGTTCCAGAAAATCCAGACCCCACACCGCCCAGTTTTTGCTGCCGCTGATCTTTCGGCCTTCCAGGTTCATGAATTCGTTCGCGGGAACATCGTACGGGAGTACCAGCGGCCGCGGGTTTTGCGCCCCATACGCCCGGTCAATGCCATCCCGGAAGCCGATGAGTTCGGCAGGCCAGATGACCGCGTGGAAGGGGATATTGTCCTTGCCGATGAAATAGATGGTTTTAGCCTCCGGCTTGACCCACCAATCCCGCCAGGTGCTGTCATTACCCGAGAGGCGGGCCCATTCGATGGCAGCCGAAAGATAACCGATGACTGCCTCAAACCACACATACAAACACTTGCCTTGCCAGCCTTCCAAGGGCACCGGAATCCCCCAGTCCAGGTCCCGCGTGATGGGTCTGCCCTTCAACCCGTCGGCCAGGATCTGTCCTAACGATTGACGGATGACATTCGGGCGCCAATAAGATTCCCGCTGTTTGAGGAATGCCACAATTTCCGGCTCCAGACTGGAGAGGTCAAGGTAGAAGTGTTCAGTTTCTTTCAAAATTGGCGTGGATCCATCCACTTTGGAGCGCGGATTCAGCAGGAGTTCAGGTTCCAACATGTTCCCGCACTTTTCGCATTGATCTGAGCGCGCGTCTGGATTACCGCAAATATAACAAGTCCCTTCCACATAGCGGTCGGGCAAAAAGCGCTGCTGCGCGGTTGAAAACCACTGCTTTTCGGTCGCCGTGTAGAGGAAACCATTTTCCTTCAGCGTGGTAAACGCCAGCTGTGAGACCTGAAAGTGATTTTCGGTGTGGGTGCTGGTAAACAGGTCGTAGGTCAGGCCAAGTTTTTGGAAAAGCTCCAGAAATGACGCATGCTTGCCGCGGTAAACTTCCAGCGGTGTGGTTCCGAGCGCGTCAGCCTTCATGGTAATTGGCGTGCCGTGCGCGTCTGACCCGGAGACCATGAGCACGCTGCGCCCGCGCATGCGGTGGTAGCGCGCGCAAATATCCGCGGGCAAGTACGAGCCGGTAAGGTTCCCGACGTGGATATCCGCGTTCGCGTAGGGCCAGGCAACTGCAATCAGGATGTTATCTGTCATGGTCATTCCTCCGGGTGAAATGCGAGAAAATTCTATCACGAAACCCGGAGGCTTAAGGGTAGGCCGCCGTAAACTCAATTCAGAGGTGATTTTTCCGGGGTATTACGCTTCGGGCAGGATTATCCGGCTGTTGATATGACCGCAGTCTGCCAGGTTCAAATTTTGCCCGCATTCCACGCAAACCCCTTTGCAGTCGGCTTTGCACACATGGTTGATTGGAATTTCCAACAGCAGATAATCCCGGAAAATGTCGGCCAGGTCTATGTAACCGTCGTTGGGGACCAACTGGTCCGTTTCTTCCTGTGTGCGCCCGGGGAAATAAAATAACTCCTCGAATTTTGCGTTCACGGGCACATTGCTTTCACTCAGGCAGCGCACGCACAGCGCCTGGATTTCCCCACTCAGTTCAGCCTGCAGCAAGAGCCCTTCCCGGTTGCGTGAAAAGCGGAAGGCGGCTTTCAGATTAAGTACATTGAGATCCGGCTCGAGGAATATTTCAGGAAATTCAGCGTGAAAATCACGGGAGAACCCTATCGGCTTATTGAAGAAAAAACCGACGTTCGCGCGTAAAGAATAATGTTGTTTTTCCATTGGCAAAGTACAATTCCTAAGTGATGACGGGATTATAACACGCCTGAAATTCATCATTGGAGATATCCAGACAAATGAAAACTTTGCTGCTTGCCACCACAAACCCGGGCAAAATTCAGGAAATCAAAGCCATCCTGACCGGTATTCCTCTGCGCTTGCTGAGCCCCGCGGAAATTGACCTGCGCCTGACTATTGACGAAATTTCATCCAGTTATTTTGGCAATGCCCAGCTGAAAGCGCAAATCTACGCGAACGCAAGCGGACTCCCAGCCTTGGCAGATGATTCCGGGCTGGAAGTCTTTGCCCTGGGTGGAAAACCCGGCGTGCATTCCCACCGCTATTCCCCAAACGCTGCGGCGGATGACCGCGAACGCTGCCTCTACTTGTTGGACAACCTGAAAGCTCATCCGCAGCCGTGGGAAGCCCGCTTTGTGTGCGCGGTCGTTCTTTACAGCCCGAGCGGCGAAGTGCTGCGCTCGTTTGGCGAGTGCCGCGGGGAAATTATCCCTGAATTCCGGGGGGAAAACGGCTTTGGTTATGACCCAATATTTCTGGTGGCTGGCACAAACAAAACGATGGCTGAACTGCCCGACGAACAAAAAAACCAGCTCAGCCACCGCGCCAATGCCTTGCGGGCAGCCATGCCCGCGCTGCGTGAATTCGCCTGCCAATAAAACCGCTCTACCAGCGGTTGTAATGCACCTTCTCCGGGTCGTAGCGGTCGTCTGGCAGATATGCGCGCGCGGGATGCCCGACGGCGATAAGGCACATCGGTTGCACATCGCCCGGCAGGCCCACCAAAGCAGAAAAATCCGCCATGCGCCGCGCATCCGGAGCAATCCCCAACCAAACCGCGCCCAGACCAATGCCGTGCGCGGCCAGTAAGATGTTCTCGGTCGCGGCGGCGCAGTCTTGCTGCCAATATCCGCCCATTTCGCCCTCGACGATTCGTCCGCACACAAGAATACCGAGCGCGGCTTCTTTCATCATTTCAGACCACGGATGGATGGAAGGAATAGTATTCATGATTTCGCGGTCATTGATAACGATAAAATGCCAGGGTTGACCGTTATCCGCGGAAGGCGCTTGCATGGCGGCTCTTAACAACACCTCCAAATCGGCCTCAGAAACCGGGTCTGATGTGAAGCGGCGCACGCTCCGTCGGGTGTGAATTGCAGTAAGAATATCCATGATGCTCCTTCGTCCAATAATTAGAGTTTATATCCAAAGCGCCGCAGCAGGCTTTTTCGCGCCGTGATGTCAGCTTCATCTTCAACCCCCAACGGCGGCTGCCCATCGATAACGCCCAGGATTCCGCGCCCCTGCTCCGTCTGCGCGACGACTACCTCGGTTGGATTAGCTGTCGCGCAAAAAATGCGGCAAACTTCGGGCACCTGTTTGACGGGGTTCAGAATGTTAATCGGGTAAAAGCCTTCCGCCAGAAAGAGAATGAAGCAGTGCCCGGCCGCGATGGTCAGGGCATTCTGGCGGGCCAGCTGAAGCATAGCCTCATCGTTTCCGCTCCAACGCACCAGGCGGGGTTGTGAGGCTTCACAGAACGCCAGCCCAAAGCGAATGCCCGGCACCGCGGTGACCAGGGCTTCGTGGATATCTTCCACGGTTTTAATAAAATGGGACTGTCCGAGGACGAAGTTTATTTCGTCAGGTTTTTCAATGCGTATCACTTCAATATTCATGGCTGCCTCCGCGCATTTTGGCTGCATTTTAACATATTCCCTGGCTCCTATGGCACAATTCAAATTAGGGTAAAATCTTCATGTGCAGCGGAATTCTTTTTTCACAAGCGCATTGGGAATTTTATGCTTACTCGGTCTGTTGGCGTCTGCTTGCGCGCCTCAGCCTGCCGCCAGGCCAGCCGCTCTGCCTGCCGGCGTCACCCCCACCCCTTTCCTTTCCACCTCCACGCCCATGCCAACCTTCACGCCGACTGCCGCGCCGTTGGGGAGCCCACAAAACCCGATTGTGATGGCAATTCTCGGCGCGGCTGCCGACAGCCCGCAGCTTAGCAGCCTGGACGCGCTCTGCGCTCAACTCTCCGGCTTCCTGGGGCTCTCCGTGGTTGGCCGCTCTTTCCCAGACTATATCAGCCTGGAAACCGCGCTGCAAAAACAGGAAGTGCACCTTGCCTGGCTTGGTCCGGTAGAATACCTGTTGGCATCCGAAAAAGAGCTGCTGAGCTCGCGCCTGGTGTCTAACCATCTGGGCGTGACGGCCTACGGGGTGCAGTTCCTCGGACACAAGGATGCCAACCTGACCCGATATTACGACGCGGGTACCAACCATGCCACCGCGCCCGCTGCCAGCGCGCTGCCGCAATTTGCCGGACAGACGCCTTGCCTGACCACTGAGAAATCCCTGGCAGGCTATTGGGTGCCGTTGGGATACCTGGCGCAAAATGCCGTTTCCACGCAGACGCCCGTGTTGACAAAAACATACAGCGGCAGCATCCGCGCTGTCTATATCAAAGGGATTTGTGATTTCACCGCGACGTACGCGATATCAAGTGACCCGCGCACATCCTCAGAGGTTATCCAGGACTTGCCGGATGTGATTGACCGCGTACCTATCATCTGGATTTCGCCGGCGGTGATACCCAACCTGAGTTTTTCCGTCAGTCCGCTGCTGCCTCTGCCAATCAGCGCGCAAATCACGAACTACCTGCTTGAATTCAGCCGGACAGAACCCGGTCGTCAGCGGCTTACCGCGCTCAACGCTTACGAAATCGCCAGGATGGAAGCATTGCCGGATGACGCTTATAATGACCTGCGCACACTGCTGGCTATCCAAAACGTGCGCCTGAGCAGCCTGCTGCCCTGAGTGAGTTTCTCAAAATAGTATGCGAAAATTATTACAGTACCTGATCATTGTGTTTTGCGCGGTCTTTTTTCTGGTTGGTTCCCTCCGCCTCGGCATGATTGCCTACGCCGATACCAAAACAGTGTCCAGCGCCGACGCCAAACCAGTTCCGGTGGTGATTGTCCCTGGCGCGGGGCTCAGCGCGGACGGTACGCCTTCGGCGCCGCTGCGCGATCGCGTTCGCGCGGCAGTGGAGCTTTATCTGGCGGGTAAGGCGCAAAAAATCCTGATGAGCGGCGATAACAGCACTATTTATTACAACGAACCCGAGTCTATGCGCCAATATGCCATCTCGCTCGGCGTTCCAGACGCGGACATCGTGTTGGATTACGCCGGACGCCGGACTTACGATACCTGTTACCGCGCGCGTGAGATTTTCGGCATTCACGACGCCATTATCACGACCCAAGCCTACCACCTGCCGCGCAGCGTTTTCTTGTGCGATCGTCTGGGTATCGCTATTCAGGGCGTGGAAGTGGAGCAGTCCGGCTACGTCCGCGTCCGCTACTTATTTTGGCAGCTGCGCGAGGTTTTCGCCACCCTTGCCGCTTATTGGGACGTCTACATCACGAAACCCCTCCCAATTCTGGGTCAGCCCGAACCAATATTTCCATAATGGAGTTCACATGAATAGAGATGAAACACTGCAATTTGTTCGCAAATACGTCAAGAGTGAAAGCCTGGTCCGGCATATGCTTTCCGTCGAGGCTGCCATGCGCTTCTACGCGCGAAAGCTTGGCGAAGATGAGGAACTGTGGGGGTTAACCGGCTTGCTGCATGATTTCGATTGGGAAATTCATCCTAACTCTGAGGAACACCCCCTGGCTGGCGCCCCAATCTTACGCGAGGCTGGCGTTTCTGAAGAAATGATTACCGCGATTCTCTCCCACGCCGAGCTGGACGAATTCCCGCGCGATACATTGCTTAAGCGCGCCCTGTTTGCCTGCGATGAAATCACCGGTCTCATCACCGCCGTGGCACTGGTGCGCCCCTCCCGCTCACTGATGGACCTCGAGGCAAGTTCGGTCCGAAAAAAATGGAAAGACAAAGCCTTTGCGGCTGGCACTGACCGCGGACTCATGGAATTGGGCGCCCGGGAATTCGGCGTTGAGCTTTGGGAACATGTAAGCAATGTCATCACGGCAATGCGCGGCATTGCGGAAGAATTGGACCTGGTTGGTTCGCCCGGTTCGTAATCCCGGCTACGCTTTTTCCCAATACGTCGAGAAGTCGTCCAGTTCAGTAGCCCCAATCAGCTCGTCCCCGGGTTTTAAGGTGAAGACTGACTGACCATTTGCCATGCGTGTGCGTTCCATCGCGCTGGAGAGGGTAAATACTTTGCTGGTTGACTTACGGAAATGGCAAATAACCCGATCCGAAAGCTTGCCCGCGGCTTGCACTACAATCTGGTCGTCCTTCGCCAGCTTCCAGCTGATGACACCCTGGCCATACCGACCCTGAAGCGGGTAATCTTCGGCGCTGACGCGTTTTGCCAGCCCCTTGCGCGTGATGAAGGCAATGTTGTCCTTGCTGCCTATCACATTCACGCCCACGACGTAATCCCCCGGTTTCAGTTTTATCCCGTTTACGCCGGCGGCAATCAAGCCCATCGGACGAATTTCGGATTCATTAAAGCGGATGCTCATGCCGTTGGCTGTCGTGAGGAGCAAATCCTGGTTTCCTTTGGTCAGGAAGACTTGAAAGAGTTCATCCCCATCATTGATTTTCGCCAGCACAAAGCTGTTTGCTGAGGCGCCCGGTAAATCCTGCAGCGCGGAGCGTTTCACCATCCCCTGACGGGAGACTGAAAGAACATATCCTTCGTTGAGTTTTTCGCGGTCCATTGGAACGCTGAAAATACCCTGGAGGATATCGTCTTCAGAAAGCGGTGAGAGCTTGTGCGCCAAAACGCCTTGCTCTCCGTTTTTCTGGGTTGGAATTGCCAGGGAATGGATTGCCGCGGCTTTGCCCTCCGTGGTCACGAGGAAAACAGTTTGATGCGAGTTCGCCCGCAGCATGTTCCACGGCGCGTTATCCCCTCCCAGGCGATTGGGTTTGTCGCTGTCCGTGCGCGAAAGCAGCCCATCTGAGCTGGCTTCTATCCAAAAGTTTTCCAGCGGCATCACATCGGTTTGAGTCAGCAGTTCCGACCCCTTTTCGCCTTCTCCCAGCCGGATTATCTGCGTCCGGCGTGGGTCAGCATATTTGGCTTTGAGCGACTTCAATTCCTCAATCTCCACCTGGCGCATTTTTTGCGGGGATTTCAGCAGCGCCTTAAGGTTCTTGATATTTTCGCTGACCTGCTTATACTCATCCTCAATTTTTTGCCTTTCCAGGGATGCCAGCCGCCTTAATTGCAAATCCAGAATCGCGGTCGCCTGAATTTCGTCCAGGTTTAATTTGCTCATCAGGTTCTGGCGGGCTTCTTCCGCGGACTTGGACTTCCGGATAATCTGAATAACTAAATCTATGTTCTTGATAGCTATGCGCAGTGCCTCAAGAATATGAAGTCTTTCCTCGTTTTTACGCAGTTCATATTCACTGCGCCGGCGGATTACCTCCAGGCGATGTTCCGCGAACACGCGCAGGCTTTGTTTTAAAGAGAGCCGGTGCGGGCTGCCGTCCACCAGCGCCAGGATATTGATCGCAAAGGTGCTGTGCATGGCGGTCTTCTTATACAACACGCTGAGCACTTTTTCCGGGTCCGCGTTCTTGTTGAGGTCAATCACGATTCGCATTCCCTGCCGGTCCGATTCGTCCCGCAGGTCGGTGATACCTTCCAAAACCCCATCCCGTACGATTTCTGCGATTCTCTCAATCAGCGTAGATTTATTGACCATGAAGGGCAGCTCGGTTACGATAATGCGCATTCTCCCGCGAGACATCTCCTCCAGGCGGGTTCGGGCGCGGATCTGGACGACGCCGTTGCCGCTGCCGTAAATCTGAGCCAGGCTGTCCCTGCTCTCCTCCTGAATGATGAGCCCGCCGGTCGGGAAGTCCGGTCCCTTGATAAAGCGCATAATCTCGTCGGTGGAAATATCGTCAATCTTGTCCCAATTTTCCAGCAGCAAAACGAGGGCGTCGGTCACCTCCCCCAGGTTGTGCGGCGGAATGTTGGTCGCCATGCCCACCGCGATGCCGGCGGCGCCGTTCACGAGCATATTCGGCAGCGCTGAAGGCAGCACAATCGGTTCTGTCAGAGACCCATCAAAGTTTTCCGTGAACTCCACCGTATCCATGTCAAACTGCCGCAGGATTTCAACAGCCGCTTCGGAAAGCCGGGCTTCGGTATAGCGCATCGCAGCCGGCGGGTCCCCATCAATGCTGCCAAAATTGCCTTGTCCGTCGATAAGCGGGTAGCGCTCCGAAAAGTCCTGAGCCATGCGAGCCATTGCCTCATAGACTGCCGTATCACCGTGCGGATGATATTTCCCGAGAACCTCGCCAACGATTCTGGCGGATTTACGATGAGGTTGATCCGGGCGAATGCCCATATCGTACATTGCGTACAGGATTCGCCGCTGAACGGGTTTCAGCCCGTCGCGGGCATCCGGCAAAGCGCGGGAAACAATCACGCTCATCGCGTAGTCCAGATAGGACTGCTGCATTTCAGTATTGATGTTGATTTTCTTAATTGATGTTGCATCCATAAACGGCTCGCTTCATGGTTGGTTTCGGACCCTATTCAATCCGGCATAAATATAGCATAAAAAACCCGGAGTGTTTCAGGCTCCGGGTTTCATATTCGCAAGTAAAACCAGTCTATTCTTCGTCGTTATCGAGATCGTCCAGGTCTGGTTCGTCATCCATTCCGGGATATTCATCATCCAGGGAATCGTCAGCCACGCCAAAAATCACCTCAGCGGAATCATCTTCCATGAAGATATTCATTTGCTGCACCTGAATGTCCTCTTTGCCTGGTTGGTGCTCCACATCCTGATCCGCGAACTGAGCTGGGTCGAAACCAGTGCCAGCGGGTATGAGTTTGCCAATGATGACATTCTCTTTCAAGCCGTACAACTGGTCTTCTTTGGAGGCAATTGCTGCGCCAGCCAGGACTTTAATTGTGTGTTGGAACGAAGCCGCCGAGAGGAAAGAGTCGGTGTTCAAAGAGGCTTTCGAGACGCCAAGCAAAACGTTCACAAAGCGCGCCGGACGCAAACCCTTGGAAATCAGGTCTTCATTGACCTTGCGCAGCTCAAGCCGGTCTACCAGGTCTTGCGGGAGATATTGCGAGTCGCCTGGGCGGGTAATTTGCACTTTGTTCAGCATCTTCCGGATAATAACCTCGAAATGCTTATCGTTAATATTCTGTCCCTGTGTTCGGTAAACCTTTTGGATTTCGGTCATCAGGTAGAGTTCGGTCGCTTCGCGGCCCTTGATATGGAGGATGGTATGCGGGTTCAACGACCCCTCCGTCAGAGGCTCGCCGCCTTCGATGAACTGACCTTCCTTGACCGTCAGGCGGGAAGTAGGCGGAATATCATATTCTTCTGTTTCCCGGTTCTCATACGAAACAATCACTTTGTTATCTTCAATGCGAACACGACCAGCATGCTGCGCGATGATGTTTGCTTCTTCCAGCACTGCCAAAACATCACCAATCGCGACTTCGCCTTCATCCTTGACCTGAACGTTCCAGTCTTCCGGAATTTCATAGGTATCAGATGTCATCTCGCTGTGGTCCACGCGCACAACGCGCTGCTCCGGATTCTTAAGCGATTGGCTGATGTGCACTGTGCCTTTGATGCGGCTGATAACAGCTTCGCCCTTCGGCATCACCCGCGCCTCAAACAATTCCTCAACGCGCGGGAGACCAGTGGTAATATCCGCAGCAGCCGCGACACCGCCAAGGTGGAAGGTTCGCAGGGTCAGCTGCGTGCCGGGTTCGCCGATGGATTGGGCGGCGACAATACCAACCGCCGCACCAAGGTTCACCATCTTACCCCGCGCCAGGTCCATGCCGTAACAGCGGGCGCACACGCCGTGTAAAAGCTCACAGGTCAGCGGAGAGCGCACCATAATCGTCGGCACTCCGGCATTAATAATGTCGCGCTGGAGTTGATAGTCAATCAACTCATTACGCTCGGCAATTACTTCGCCGGTTTTGGGATGAACCACGCGGTCTGCCAGGAGGCGTCCGTAAATGCGTTCGCCAAAGGACTGACCGGCAACATCATCACCGGCATTCAGATAAATGCCTTCTTCTGTGCCGCAGTCTTCGTTGTTGATAATCATATCCTGGGCAACATCCACCAGGCGTCGGGTCAGGTAACCAGCATCCGCCGTACGCAAAGCGGTATCCGCCAAACCCTTACGCGCGCCGTGGGTGGAGATAAAGTACTCCAACGCGCTCAGGCCTTCACGGAAATTTGACCGGATTGGCATGGGAATAATGCGCCCGGACGGGTCCGCCATCAAACCGCGCATGCCTGCCAGCTGAGAAATCGGGCTGAAGCCGCCCTTGGTCGCGCCGGAATTCGCCATCGTGGCAAGGTTTCCGTTCGGGTCCAAGTGCAGTTTTACTGCCTTACCGACGTTATCGGTGGCTTCCTGCCAAATTCTGATGAAGTTCTGGTTTTGCTCATGTTCTGTTTGCAGGCCGCGTCGATAGGCTTTCTGAGCTTCTTCGACCTTCAACAGCGCGTCTTTAATAATGTCCGCTTTCTCTGGCGGCACCTCAATATCTGCGACAGCCAGGGTGGCGCCGCTTTGGGTGGCGTATCGGAAACCGATATCCTTGATTTTATCGGCTACATCTGTCGTGGCGTCATCCTTGAGGACTTCGTGAATTTCCGCAATAAGATCCCGGATACCACCTTTTTCAAGTGTCTTGTTGATAAACCGGATTTCTTCGGGCAGAATATCATTAAATATCGCCCGCCCGACGGTCGTATCCAGCAGATACTTTTCCGGCGCGCTCAGCCTTTCGGGTTTTTCCGAATTGGAATACCAACTCTCCACCATCAGCTTAATGCGCGCGTGCAAGCTCACCTGCCCCAGCTGATAAGCGAGGATAACTTCGTCAATATTGGCAAACGCTCTGCCGTCGCCTTTTTCTGGCCTGGTGGGCTGCATGGTCAGGTAATAGACACCCAGGACCATGTCCTTTCCGGGGGAAATAATCGGTTCGCCGCTGGCGGGCTTGAGAAGGTTCTTGCTGGCAAGCATATATTGGCGGGCTTCCAGAACCGCTTTATCAGACAGCGGAACGTGGACAGCCATTTGGTCGCCGTCAAAGTCCGCGTTAAAAGCAGTCGTCACCAATGGATGCAGTTGAATCGCGCTGCCCTCAATCAGGACGGGTTCAAATGCCTGAATACCGAGCCTGTGCAGGGTCGGCGCGCGGTTTAGCAAAACGGGCCGCCGCTGAATAACCTCTTCCAGGACTTCCCAGACTTCAGGGCGGTTGCGTTCGATGAACTTCTTGGCGCCTTTAATATTATGCGCGTAATGATGTTCTTCCACCAGGCCCGCGATAACAAAGGGCTTATAAAGCTCCAGGGCCATAGACTTGGGCAAACCGCATTGCGAAAGCTTCAGGTTAGGTCCCACCACAATAACCGAACGCCCGGAATAGTCCACGCGTTTACCCAGCAAGTTGCGGCGGAAGCGTCCCTTCTTGCCTTTGAGCATATCGCTCAACGAACGCAGTTCACGGCGTCCGCGTCTCGAAAGCATGCGCCCGCGCTGTGAATTGTCAATCAGCGAATCAACCGCTTCCTGGAGCATGCGTTTCTCGTTGCGCACAATCACATCCGGCGCGCCAAGCTCCAACAGCCGCTTCAGGCGGTTGTTGCGATTGATAACGCGGCGATACAGGTCGTTCAGGTCTGAGGTCGCGAAGCGTCCGCCGTCCAGCTGCACCATTGGGCGCAGGTCGGGAGGAATAACCGGAAGTACCGTGAGTATCATCCACTCCGGCAGATTGGAGGAGCGCCGGAAGGCCTCCACAACCTTAAGCCGGCTGGTGGCTTTCTTGCGTTTTTGCTTGCTGCGGGTTGTGCGTACTTCCTGCCAAAGCTCTTCTGCCAACACGTTCAGGTCGAGCCGGTGCAAAATATCCTGAAAGGCTTCCGCACCCATGTCGGCTTTAAATACCTGACCCCAGCGGGATTTCAGCTCGCGATAACGGGCTTCGCTCAGGAACGTGAAAGGCTGCAGTTCATACAATTCATCGCGCTGCTTGGCGTTCTCGGTCTTGGTGGCGGCTTCCTGGTCCTCCAGCTGCGCCCGGATACCGTCCATAACCGTTTCCGCTTCAGCCCGGATTGTTTCTTTGAGAAGCTTCTGCTCCTCAAGCTTGATTTGTCTTTCATTCCGCAAACCTTTTTCAAGATCTTCCATGCGGTCTTTCACGACCTTCTGCACGCGGGAAATATGCTTGGAGCTGACTTCCTCGTCGGCTTCGACCAGCACCTTTTCAAATCCGTCCAGGCTGAAAATGATGGGTTTGCGAACAGCCTTGCCCACTTTTTCGGTCAGCTCGCGTTCAACGCGCTGCCCTTCGGCGATTACGGGTTCAAATAAATCCGCAACCTGTTCGTCATACGCGTTGTTGATGGCTTCCATCTTGCCATCCAATTCTCTCAGCTGCCGATCACGCTGCTTTTTTGCTTCCGCGATTTGCCCGTTCACTTTCTCAATTAACTCACGTTCAGACAGGCTGATTTCATCCTCAAGGCGCTTCAAGGCCTTCTGGCGGGCGTCTTCATCCACGTAAGTCACAATGTATTGCGCAAAATACAGCACACGGTCCAGGTTGCGTCGGGAGATATCGAGCAGCAAACCCAGATGCGAAGGAACCCGGCGGGTATACCAAATATGCGCTACAGGCGCGGCCAGTTCAATATGCCCCATCCGCTCCCGCCGAACGCTGGATTTCGTCACTTCAACGCCGCATTTATCACAAACGACGCCCTGGTATTTTCGATTCTTATATTTACCGCAATAACACTGCCAGTCACGGGTTGGTCCAAAGATCGCTTCACAAAACAGGCCGTCTTTTTCCGGTCGCAGGCGCCGGTAGTTGATCGTTTCCGGTTTCAGAACTTCTCCATAAGACCATTTGCGAATTGTTTCAGGGGAAGCGAGGTTGATACGAAGTGCTTTCATTTGGTTATTTTCCACGCGAGCCTCCATGTCGTGAAAGAAGGTATAAACACGAAAAAGAAACTGAGAGAAACTTCTCAGATTCTGCTTTTTTCGTGTGTTTGTTTATTCCATGCAAATTGTTATTATACTAAGGAAACAATCTTACTGTCAAGCTTTAACTGCCGCGTTTAGAGCCTTTCCCACTTCTCTAATCATTCCTGATCGGGATTTCCAATGTGAAGGTACTGCCCTCTCCCAGTTGGCTTTGCACACTGATTATACCACCATGCTTTTCAGCAATCGATTTTACTATCGCCAACCCCAAACCCAGGCTGCGGCTCTCCAGGTTGTCGGTCTCATCCACGTGAAAGAAGCGGCTGAACAATTTTGGCTGATCGAGAGGAGCAATCCCCTTTCCATGATCCTGCACGGCGATGCTGAGCCGGTTATCCGCTCTCTTCGCGCTGACCAATACTTCCCCCCCAACATGGCTGAACTTAATCGCGTTTTCGATGAGGTTGAAAACCGCCTGCTGCAAGAGAAGTCTGTCCGCGCTGACGCGAGGATTTTTAATCCCGGAGAAATTGGTTTGAATGCTGACTTTGCGCTGCGAAGCTTGCAATTCCAGCAGAGCGATCACTTCCTCAACGACTTCCTTCACATCAAAGCTGGTGAACTTAATGCCTTCGCCCGAATCTAACATATCCAGGGAGAGAACCTTGCTGACCAATCTGGACATCTGCTCAATGCTAGCCCTGATGCGGGTAATGTACTTTGTCTGTTCTTCGCTCAGGTTTCCAATATTTTCGAGCATATTCAAATAACCCCGGATGTGGGAGAGCGGCGAGCGCAAATCATGGCTGATGAAGCTTACATATTCGTTTTTTTGCGCGTTCAGTTGTTTCTGCGGCGTCGTTTCGTGAAACACCAGCAACTTTCCGCGCACCCCGCTGCCAGGATCAAGTTCCAGGGTTTCAACTTCAAATTCCAGCCTGCCAATCTGCGTGATAAACCCTCCGCCGATGCCGCCGCTCGCTGAACCCGCCAAGGCTGCCGCGGGAAAGGCGGCTTGGAAGGTGATCGGGCTCGCGGGGTTCTGTCCGTTGGTTTCCATTAAGCGCTTTGCGGCTGAATTACTCAACTGAATGCCATCAGCATCGTCCAATACAACAACCGGTTCGGGCAGGGTCTCTATCGCCGCGGTCAGAACCGTGTTTTCGTTTTGCAGCCTGGCGTATTGTTCCTTGGCGCTGAGCACTGCTGAAGCGCGATAAGCCAATTGTTGATAAAAGCGAATGTCTTCCTGGGAAAACCAGTAGTTCTGGTCAAACCCCACCCACAAAATGCCCTGGGTGATTTCCGCGTTTTTGAGGCGCAGAGCCGCAATGGATTGAGGGTAAGGCATTCCAGAGGATAAGCCAAAATATTGGTCTACTTGTAAATCGCTCAGTATCAGCTGTTCCTGACTGCCAAGTTTGTCAAGTATCATCGCGTCAAGGTAAGCGTAAATCCGCGTTTGATCGCCCTGACCAAGCCTCAGACGCATTTCAGCCTGCTCGCCAGGGGCTCCGCTGCTCAACAGAATCAAGCGGGCGGTTGACGCGTCGCGCCCCAGTGCCGCGCGTAAAATGGATGAAAGCACCAGGTCGTATCCCTCGCGGGAATAATGGGAGGGGTCCAAAGAGAGCAGCCGGGATTGGGTGTCATTGCGCAGGCGCAGGTTCTCCCGCAAGTCCTCCAGCGCTTGCGCCAATTTCGCCTCACTCGCGCTGCGGACCTGCAGCTTCAGGCCGTGGTCATAACGCCCTAAGGTGAGCCGCTCAATCTGAGCAATTGTTTGCTTGATCGGGCTGCGGATTTCCCATTCCTTCATATAATCCAACGGATGCCACTCCCTGCCATACCAGCGCTGCAGCGCCTGACAGGCAGCACCCGCGGCAAGCGCGGGCACTAACAACACCACGCCAAGCAGCAAAAATTGTTCAGGAAGACGGGTCTGACCTGTTTCTTTGGTCACCAAAACGAACACAAGGCTCACCAGAAGCCCTATTGGCATTGCGAACAGAAACGCGAGCAGCGCATTCACCAGGGGTTGCCGGGCGCTTTGTCCGCTCCCTTCAAGGTCCGTTCGCCGGGAAAGTGTAATGAAGATTGCAGTCAGCGCGGAATACAGGAGGATTATGTAATAATCCTGCCCGAAAAAGAGGGCTTGCAGCAGACCGGAAAGCGCCGCAAGCGCAAGCGCGGCTGCCGGCCCGGCGAAACCAAGCGCGGTAAAGGCCGGCAAAAGCCCAAGCACAAAGATCCGCGCGGGTATCTGAATGCCAGTGGAAGTGAGCAGAGCTTGCTTAAAAGGCGCGGCCTGAGCGAAATAATTGCATGGAAGCAGCAAAATAAGGGCAATGACGAACCAGCGCAGTTCTTTTTTATGAAAAGTAATTGGAAATATCAGGCTTTTCCACAAAGCAAACAGGACGCCCAGGGTCAGAAAGCCGGCCAGTATCCAAAGCGGCAGGCGCTGCGCCGCATCCTGCGCGCGGGAGAGAAAAAGCTCTGCGTAATGAAAAATTCCAATCATAGCCCACTGAGTATTATAGCACCACCCCTCTTCCTCAATCTCCCGATAAGGAAAGTTGGAGTTAAGGAATTGGGCTTAACGGGTGCGGGAACAGGGAAATAATCTTATCAACAACCTGGGCAGCGGTCAGCGCGTCGGTGTTAATCACCACCGCGTCCTCGGCGATTTTTAAGGGGGCGTGCTGACGGGAGGAATCTATCTCATCCCGTCGCCGCAAAGAGGTCAGAATCTCCGCGTAAGTGATCGTGGTGCCGTGTTGGTTTTCTTCCTCAAAACGCCGCCGGGCGCGTACCTCTAAAGACGCGTCCAGGTAAATTTTCAGGTCAGCGTCCGGTAAAACCACCGTGCCGATATCCCTGCCCAACATCACAATCCGTCCGCGCGCAGCAATTTTTCGCTGCTGCAAAGTCATCGCGCGGCGCACGCCCAAGTAAGACGAAACCAGCGACACGTTTTGGTTAACTTCAGGCAGACGAATATCCCAGGTATGGTCTTCAGAATCAATGAGCACATCAAAGGCGCGCCCGTCATCTTTGCTAGCTGGTTTTACGTCAATTTCTATAGACTCCGCGAGAAGGGTAACCGCCGGTTCGTCTTCCGGAGCGAGCCCCTCATTCAGCGCCTGCCATGTGACCGCCCGGTACATAATCCCGGTATCCAGGCAAAGATAGCCTAGGCGTTTGGCGAGCATCGCGCCAACGGTGGTTTTTCCACCAGCCGCCGGCCCATCAATCGCGATGGTTAAAGGTAAGGCGCCGGAAGTTACATTCGCTTGCATTATGGAACCGCTCCTGTTAGCAGGTCCTGGCGGACCCAAAGGTAATACTCGCTTTTTTCAACGGGAAGTGATTGATTGACCGCGCCGCGCAAGAATTCAGCGAGTGACATTCTGCCCCAGGCAACAGACCCCGGGTTCAGCAGGTGAATTCCGCGGTAGCTTAGAGCCGCCCCTTGCTGGTCAGCGCTTGCCGACAAAATAATCTCAGGGGCGTTATCCGCCGGCAGCGCGCTGGATAGTTCCGCTAGCTTATACTCACGGAATTCCCAGCGTAAGCTCTCCAGTTTGGGGTCTGTAATTACCACGCGCGAGACCTGCGGCTCCAGTTTGCCGAGTTTAACGGTTTCTTCGAGCAGTTGGCTTTGCGTCTTTGCGGAAAGCCAAACCTCTGAATCGGACCAGACCAAAGCCGGATATGGGTTCGCAGTTTGAATCGCGAGCATACTCAGGCTGAAACAATACGCGAGCAGGCTGAAAATAACAGCCCCCAGGATGCCTTTACGCGCGCTGTCTAAGGACCAGACCACCATCACCAGTACAAAAACCAAAACCAACAATAACAAGCCGAGGATGAATGCGATTGCGCTCTGCCCAAAGGTGCTGCCAGTTTGCAGTGGATTGGCAAGGTTTTTCAAGCTTATCGCCAGATAAGCACATATCACGGCGCCCAATAAAAATGCCACCCAAGCGGCCTGCCTCGTAATGGGGCGCAAATTGACCAGCCTCACGAGTGTCTCGGCAGAAAGCACCCACAACAGGCAGTGCAGCAGCCCGAATCCGGCAGGTCCCAATTGCCAGGCTAACACAACACTCAAAAGCATCAGTCCGGCTAGCAAACTGAAAAGTTCCAAACGGTCATTTTTTTCTTTCCAGGCAGAAAGCGCGGCAGGAAAAGCCAGCGCGAGCATTGGTAGGCTATACGCAGCCAGCCTGTATATTGAGGTTATAGGACTGATATCAATTCCCGACACGTTGGTTTGCCATAACTGCGATAACCCGGCGCCTAAACCGCTCAAACCGATCGGGTTCAGGAAAAACGCGCTGGAAACCAGGACAAGACTGACGCAGAAGCTGACGCCAGCCGCGAGCCAAAATCTTTTCGAATTTTTCGGGTAAGGCACGGCGTATTCATTATGGACGAGATTGCCCCGCAGCAAACGCAGAATGCCCAAGCCCAGCAAGCCAACAAGCCCGGCAATCCAAAACCAGGTGCTGCTCAGCCAGGCCAGCGCCAGCATGCTTCCAAAGCCGACTGGCTTGCCTTCAAAATAGAAGCTTATTGCCCAAATGAGCCCTACCGCGGTAAAAATCGCCCCGCTCGCTTGCCGCGACAGCGTAACCAGAACCGGGTCAAACGCGAAACCTGCCGCCAGCAAGACTGCCGTCAGCTGACCCACCCTGCGCCGCCAAAAGAGGGGCACAAGCGCCAGGCTGGCGCCAGCCAAGGCGGGCCACAAGCGGGCAAAAAAAGGGCTGACCCGCAAAATCAGGAAGCTCAGCGCGGTCAGCCCCTCGTAAACGGGGCTTGCGGCTGTGCTGACAGGCAAGCCCTTTGCCACCGAGAGCGCGGCAAACGCGGCCTGGTTTTCTGCGGTGCTGAAAGGAATCGCGTTAAGGTTCGCCAAGCGCAGAAAAAGACCGGCCACAAAAATCGCCAGAATAATCAGGCGCGCATCCGCGTACCAATGTTTTGACCTGCCAATAGCATCCTCAGGCATGCTTACTTCCCTGCCGTGTAAATATAGACGCGGGCGTTTGCGGAATTAAACCCGAGGCTGAGGTGCTCAGCAAATTTGCTCTCATCCAAGGCATAAGTCCGACCTTCAAGCTCTCCGACGTAAACATAAGCAATATTATACTTGTCGAGCACCGCTCTGGCTTCATCCCAATCATGCGTGCTGTACAATACCCGGATGTCGTCCTGCCGGCTGCCCATCTCCGCGTAGCCCCCGCGCCATTGTGCCACATGCCCTATCCACCCCAAAACGGTTGGCATCCCAGAGAATGTGGAGACTGAGGTATAGGTTGTGTAACTGCCGCCGGTATCAGAAACCGCTTCCACCATCACGCCCAAAGGCTGCTGCCCCAGCCAATCCACAGCTTGCATTTGGTCTGGCCAGTAATCCCGATAATAGCGCGACCCATCCAATGTCAGTTTTTGGAATGACGCCGAACCGCCCAGCTTGTTCCAGGTTGAGACAACCGGATAAACCAACCCAGCCGCCATTGCGCACAGGCACAGTGCGGCCAGCGCGCCGGCAGGCCGCCGCGTGAGCAGTTCCAGCAAGGCCCATAAGACGCCAAACAGAAAAATCCCCGCGATGAGGTAATCCAAGGGCGCGCTGCCAAACGCGCCAAGATTTTGATTGAAGCGGGTAAAAACCTCGTCGCCGCGATACAAACCCAAATAGACAGCTGCCGCGCCAAGCAAGAGCATCAAGGCGGGAAGCAGCCTTCCCCAGGCTTTGGCTGTGCCGCGCGCCGCGAAGAAGCGGGCGATAAAATACGCGCCAGCAGCTGACCACAGAATCCAGGCCTGGAAATAGAACTTAAAAATTGTGTTCATGCGCGTGCCAAATTGGTCGCGCAGGTAAACGAACTCCGGCGCGAGCGCGATCAGCCCGCCCAGGAGCGCCAGAAAGACAACAAAGGTATCCACAGCGCGCTCGGGCGCCTCTGTTTGTGGGTGACGCGCCGCCTCTGAGTTGCCCTTAGGCCGGATGAGCGCGCTCAAGCCCAAAAATATCAACACAAACAGGGTGATGCCTGTTCCAGGCGCTTTCAAGCGCGCAATCAAGGCAGCCAGCAGCGGTTTTTGGCCAGGGGCGGCACCCTGCAGCGAAAGAAACAGCTGTCCAAGCTTGGGCAGCCGCGCCGCCGCGAAGGATATTCCCCAGGAAAACGCGAAAAGCGCCGCGAAAAGAGCCAGTGTAATTTTCAACGCCGTGCTAAAGCCATGTTTTTCTTTATCGTGCAGAAGTTGAAATCCTAAACCCAGCAAAAGGGGAACAAGCAGCGGACCGAACATAATCCAGAAGTATTTCCCCTGTGTGAAAAACGCCAGGCTCGGCAAAATTCCACCTGCCTGGGAAGAAAAGCTGAGATAGAAGGGCAGATATGCCAGCACGGCTGGAATTGCGAGCCCCACGCAAAGCATGACAAATTCACCAACGCGTTTGCCGCTCCACCCAAATTCCAACCACCGCCGATAAACCAGCGCCGCGGCGATAAGCGCCAGGTAGAAAGGAAAGTCCCAGGTATTCAGGAAGGCGATTCCACCCAGGCTCACCACCGCCAGGAGCATCTCAGGCAACCGCCAGGGCAGCATCCAGCGCCAAAGGCGGGTTTTGCCCTCCCAACCACCCAGGATGGCATTCAACGCCTGGCTGATGGCAGCCAGCACGAAAGGCATTCCGAGCATGTGCGGATGGATATCCGAGAGCAGGAAAGTGAAATACGGGAATTCGTCGATAACTTCAAGCGCGCTGCCATTCAGCTGAAAATCCTGCACCACGCGGCTGGCGCCCCACCACTGCACCCCACCCCAACGCATCGGGAACCAGGAATTATCCGGGTTCACCCCGCTGATTTCTTTAAGCCGCAGCCAGTCCCAAAAAGGCGAACGGAGAGTTCCATCCGCGGCGGTGGTATAGAACAAGCCCCGCGCGTGCAAAACGTCCAGAAATCCATGCCAGTTGGAGACAATCAGGAGCAGCGCCGGCGCGAGCAGGCTGACAGCGTAAATCCAGCCGTTCTTTGGCTGGTTGTTCTTTTCCCGGGCTGCCAATAAATCGAAGAGAAGCCCATAAGCGCCAATCGCGGTGAGCGCGAACCACAGCGCCGCCGTCAGATTGTAGCCTACCGCTGCCGCGGAAGCGCTCACGCGGATGAGCATTGCTGCTAAAACATAACCGAAGTAATAATACGATATTCCATACCCAGAAAGCCATGGGTCGTTCGGCGGAAAGGTCGGGGATTTCAGGATGGCGTTTATGAACGCCATTTCCATCGGTTTTTCAGTGCCGAGGATGGCGGGATTGGCAGCCCTCACGTATGCCCACAACGCGAACCCGACCAGAAACAGCCCTTCGACGCACAGAACTAATTTCCGATTCCTGCGCAGCCAGCCTGCCAGATTTTTCAGGCTGCCGCGCCCCAGGAAAGCAGCATTCAGCCCAACCAGCAAAAGCAGCGCGCTGAGCTGTCCAGCCAGGTCATTATTCAATAGTTTGAGCGAAGTCAAAAGCCAGAAAAGGTACCCCCACAAGAGCAGACCGAGCGGCCGGCTGAGCGCGTACCCGCGGCTGGGAAGCGCTTTGAACAGTCTGAACGTCAGGGGCAGGTTAATCCAGCTTATACAGAACGCGAACAGGTACCATTTCAGGAAATCTGCCAAGCTCACCTCACCTTATAAACCACAGTGCTGTCATACTGGAAGACCTGATCCCACAATATGCCCGCCTGGGTTTCAAATTTGTCCAATCCTCCGCCGGGGTAAAAAGCTTTCTCCAGGCGACCCACGATGATGTAACTGACCTGATACTTATCTATAAATTTTCTCACAAAATCAAGGTCGTCGGTCAGGTAAAACTTATTCACCTCATCCACCCGATTCTGGACTTCGTTGTTCTGCAGTATCGCCCGCTGCTGACGCTGGTGGTAATTCCACCCGACGACCCCCGGCAGCCCGGTGTAAATCGTGTAGCGGTTGCCCCAGCGGTATTCATAAGCCTGGGCTTCCAAGATGACAGGCGAGCCGCTGATATTATCCTGCATCCAGCGGATGGTGTAATAATCGTCCTTCAGGGGCATGTCCACACCCATATCATAATAGTGGGAACTCACCATATAGCGCATCCCGTCCAGCGTTTTCGGCGCTGCCGGGTCCATCCGGTCGTGGATTTTATCCGTGGTGCCCAAAAGTGGGAAGAGCAGCGCGCAAGCCGCGAGCAGAATCAGCGGAAGTTGGAACAGCAGCTGGGTGCGCAGTGTCCACCTGTGCTGGCTGGTCCAAAGCAGCACCAGGCCGCTGCCTGCCGCGAGTGCCAACATCAACCAGGCTTGCATATACAGCTTAAAGACCACGTTCATCCGCCCGATATCCCCCACCAGGTAGACCATTTCCACCACCAACGTTTCAAGCAGCGCGGTGGCAATCAGGAAGAACATCAGTTTTTTCGCGTCGCTTTGAGCGGGACGCAGCAGTAACAAGAGCGACCACAAACACAGCGGCAAAACAACAAGCGCGACCGTCACCTTAAGATACAACAAGGCAATCAAAAGCACCCCAAAAACCACGCCCGCGATTTTCAGGAGATTCTGGTGCGGCTTAAGTTTTTTCAGCGCGGAAAGCGGCGTGACCGCCAACCATTGGTAGGTTTCCCAGGCATACCAGAATACGATTATGAAGAGCAGCAGCCCCCAATGCGTGAAGTAGGACCCAAGCGGTGTGCGATCTCCGGTCCAAATTCCGATTTGGTTATAGCCGGGATGGAACAGGCGGTTGAAGGGAAGATACAGTAGCATGCTGAGCCCGGTGAGTGCCGCTATCATTCCCAGCGCGGGCAGCAGCTTAGCCAGCCGTGCCTGGCGCATGAACTTAACCGGCGGCAGATACTTCCATCCGACATAGCCTAACACGAAGAGGTTCAGCAGCAAGAACGTGTAATAATCCCAGGTATTGGTGGGTTTCAGGGCGCCAATCACCAGCGCGCCGATGAAAAAGCTCAGCCCGAACCCGAGACGCCCCGTCGCGCGGGTTTCTCCGAAGCGGCATTTCGCGAGAAGCGCCGAAAGCCCCCAGGCTGCCGCGAAGATGACTATCGGCATCGCGATCAGATGGGCGTGCAAGTCCGCGTAGAGGAAGGTGAAATACGGGAATTCCGTAATAGGGTCGCCAGGAATGACCCGGCTGGGAACCCAATACCAATCCCCCGGGTAGAGAGGCATTTGCGTGCCTTTCAGCAGCAAGCCGTAGCCTTTGAAGAACCAGGAAAGTTTGTTGAAAATTGTGGCCCCATCCAAAGCGGCTCCGCCCGCGCCCATTGTCTGCAGCGTCTGATTCAACAACCTGACCGTGCCAAGATTTCCGACGAATGCCAGCAGCAGGGCGGTGCAAAGCCCCGCCGCGAAAGGTTTTCCGAACACCCGGCTCAATTCCGGCGCGTTTTCTCCTTCACGCCCGGCGATAATCGCGCGGGTCAGGTTCCAGCCTACGCTGTACGCCCCGATGACAAGCAAGGAATACCACAACGGAAGCACAATATTATAGGCAACAGAGGGTATGATTCCCAGCAACTTAACCGGCATGCCCAGGATAATCAAACCGTAGTAATAGTAATTGATATATCCGCCTGCGTACCATGGGTCATACGCCGGGAAAGTGGTGCTTTTGATGACCGCGTTGAAGTAAGAGAAGTCCATCGGCTTCTCTCCGCCCTTATACGGATGCCACAGGTCGGGGTTGTTACACCGCACCCACAGGAAGAACAGGAAAGCGCCCAAAGCCAGCAGTTCGATTACCAGATAATGTTTCCAGTTTTGCCGCAATTCCTGGAGTATGGCGCGCCTGCCGAGAACAGCAGCCAACGCCCCCGCCAGGGCAATCAAGGCGCAGACACAACCGATGAGTGTTTTGGTGACCGCGAACCCACTGGAGCCCAGCAGATAGGCGAACCAGGCAATCAGCAGAAAACCCGCCAGACGGGAGAAAGCATAGCCTTTGTCCGCCAGGCCGGGCAGCGCCAGCCGGAGGATGGGGTAAACAAACAGCCCCAGAATCAGGCTGAACAGGTAAAAAGCCGCAACCGCGGCGGTCTGGCTGGTATTGACAAGCGCCAGGCGATTAAAAAGCCGGCTCCAGGTTCCGCCTCTACGCTGAACCGTGAGGGAATCGGCGCGAAGCATCAGGTGGTTATCCCTGATAATGCTTGTTTTGTAGTTATCTGCCTGTCTGGGCGTCAGATTAACGACGTAACTGAGGTCCACGCCCTCAAACAAGTTCCTCACCGTATTAGGGTCGAAGTCGGCGCCCTTTTTAAATATCAGCACTTTTGGATGGTCATAAACGGAAAAGGCTTCTTCGGCGAATTGGTCGTTAAAGCGCCAGTCTCCGAGGTTTGGATACGATGTGACGGTCTTCAACAGCTCAAAACCCAACCTGCCGGAAAACATACCAGGTTCGGCGATGTTGTAACAGCTCACCAGGTCCAGGCTCTCGGGACAGCCCAGCAGCTCCCGATAATAAAAACTTGTCAGCGGGTAGCGTTCCGGAACGCGCGTAGTTGTACCCCACTGCCGGTTGGAACTGATAAAGAGATAATCGCCCTGTTGGAGCAAATCAATGAAGCGCTCGCGCTTGTCGGCATTATCCGGCCAGTAAAGTTCAAGGTTGAGGTCGCCGCGGAAAATTCCTCCGTTGTCGCTGTAGGGCACATAACCCGCCTCAGAAACCGGAAGCGCGTCATCCCAGGAAGATTCGTGCACAGGCGCCACAGACGAAATCGCCAGCGTGCCTTTGCCAGCGCTCATTTCCAGGCTGAAATTCAGCACCTGAGGGACGGTAATTCTGAGCGGTTTGTCCAGCACAATCCGCGCGCTGCTGCCTTTCCCTCCGCCCAAATCGACGAACGTGCCGGAAAGCACACCTCTCACCGGTTCAGAGTTCGGCTCTGCGCTGGGGCTGAGCGTGACTTTCAGGGTCTTTTCGGAGTAATTCTGGCTGAGGTCCAGCAGATATGGGATTTCCACCGCGGTAATATCGCCAGGCGTCAACACGCTGATATCCATGCTGTAAGCATGCGTCGGGGTGATTGTCTCAACAATCCTGTTCAGGGATTGCGGCGAGGAAGCGCCTTGTCGGTTACGGATGCTGACTTTCGGCACGCCGCTGAGGAAAACCTGGGTGTCAGGATCCGACTGACGCAAGCTGAGTACATACCCGGCGCCTTTTTCAAGCGGAATTGGCGGGTCGAACCGAAACGTGAGCAAGCCGGCGCTGTTGTCAGACAGGCTCGAATTGGCTGCCGTGGAAAGTATGGGCGGTGAGAGGGGCTCACCCAAGCTGCCAGCCCGCGTGATTATCACGCTGAAGCGGTTGGATCCGCCCTGAGCGCCTAAAAATTGCGCGGTGGGAAGGGTAAACGCTTCCAGTTCGCCATCCACCCAACTGACGAACGTGAAGGGTTTGGATTGCGCTCCAAATAAGGTGTCTCCACTGCGATAAGGCGCCTGCTGAATTACCTCGCCGTCATCCGTGCGCGAAACCAGATTGACCGGGCCGGAAATATGGTCATAAATCCAGCCCGTCGCGTTGACCCGGGTATGCGGACGGGTGTAGATGCGCGTGAACGCGAAAGCGTAGACAGCCGATCCAGCCAGCGTCAGCACGGCGAGGGCAAGCCCGAGCGCGCGCAGGCTTTTTGCGGAAAGCTTAATTCGCCCGCAGCGCAGCTCCCGGGTGCTCTGCCACAAGCTGACCAGACCCCAGGCGGCAATCACTGCCAACAGCGGGTAAATCAACAGCAGGTAGCGCATGGCTTTCACCCAGGCGGTCAGCTGCCAAAGCAGGTAGAACGCGGTCCAACCCCAAACCGGCAGAAGCAAACGCTTCTTATGCTTAATTCCAACCCAGCCCATGGCGCCCAGGCTGATTAGCGAAACAACCCCAAACGGGCTGCCAAGCCCCCAAACTACCAGGTTTTTTAGAGAAAACAAGACAGACCGACGCGCCCACTGCAGCGCCGGCGGGAAGTCCACATTACCAGTGCTTTGCTGTGCCAGGCTCTTCAGTCCGTCCAGCCACTCACGATTGAGTCCCAGCGTGAAAAAGCCGGTTCCCGCGAACGCGTAGGGCTGGAAAATGCGGAAGCTGATAATCGAAAAGAGCGCGGCCAGGAGTATCATTTTCAGGCTGAACTTGCTGTAGCTTTCGCGCTCTTCAGCATCAAGACGGAAGAAGCGGACGGCTTCCACGGCTGGCAGAAACAGCGCGAGTGATACCGCGTTGATTTTGGAAGCCGCTGCCATCCCCAGCGCGATACCAAACGCCGCGTAGAGGAACCAATCGCCAAACTGGGTTTTTATTCGCCGCGACTCCAGACTGGCGCCGCCAGGCTGGGATTTGGTCAGGATGACCACCCCGATATAGAGGGTGAGCATGCCAAAGGTGTTGGTGAATGTGTCAACCGTCATGAAATGGGACTGCTGGATGGGCAGCACAGCAAAAGCGTACAGCGCCGCGGCCAGCAAGCCTGCTTTGGAGTTCATCAACCGGAAAGCAATCAGGAAAACCAGCAGGATGGTAATCACGTCCGCCAAAGCCGAGAGCTGCCGGCCCACAATCGTGATCGGATCGTAGCCAACCTGCCCTATCCATTCGCCAACGTAGCGGATAATAAACAGCGGCAGCGTGCCGTACACAAAGAAGTCGTAACCCAGGTTGCCGGGATTGAGCGTTGATGCGTCGGTGTTAAAGTATTCACCCGCGCTCCTCACCGGCGTCATGAAAGGCCTCGACGCCGACCGCTACGACCTGGCGCTGATCGACATCGAACGCGACCGCGCCAAGAACGAGAGCTACACCCAGTTCTTCCGCCGCAAGGGAGTGCGGGGCGTCATCATCCGCCCCGTCAGTCCGGAGCCGACCATCGCCGAGGCCATCGCCGAGGAAGGCTTCCCCTGCGTCATGGTCGCGGACCGCTCGGAGCACCCGAACCTCGGGTTCGTCTGCAGCGACTCGGGCCGCGACTCC
>JAKQFH010000037.1 GCA_029556265.1 Chloroflexota bacterium
ATCACCGGCGTCTCCGGCTCGGGCAAGTCCACCTTGCTGGTGGATGTGCTCTATAACGCGCTCGCCCGCCAATTGATGAACGCCCACACCCAACCCGGCGCCCACGAACGCATTGAAGGCATCCAACACCTGGATAAGGTGATTAACATCGACCAAACGCCGATTGGGCGCACGCCGCGCTCCAACCCCGCCACCTACACCGGCATGTTTGACGATATCCGCGACCTCTTCTCCGGGCTGCCAGACGCGAAAATTCGCGGCTACGGCAAAGGGCGTTTCTCCTTCAACGTCAAAGGTGGGCGCTGCGAAGCCTGCCAGGGGCAGGGCGAACTGAAAATTGAGATGCAATTCCTGCCGGATGTGTATGTGCCCTGCGAGGTCTGCCGCGGCAAGCGCTACAACCACGAAACCCTGCAGGTGCGTTATAAGGACAAAAACATCGCCGAAATTCTGGATTTGACCGCGGAGGCGGCGCTGGAATTCTTTTCCGCCTTCCCGCGCATTCAACGCCGCCTGGAGACCCTGCAAGCGGTGGGGTTGGGCTACATCCGGCTTGGGCAGCCCGCCACCACGCTTTCGGGCGGCGAAGCCCAGCGCATCAAGCTTTCCAAAGAGCTTTCGCGCCGCGCCACCGGCAAAACGCTGTACGTTCTGGATGAGCCTTCGGTTGGGCTGCATGCCGCGGATGTGCACAAACTGATTGAGGTGCTGCAGTCGCTGGTCAGCTCCGGCAATACGGTGGTCGTGATTGAACATAACCTGGATATTGTCAAGGTGGCGGATTGGGTGATTGATTTGGGCCCTGAAGGCGGAGACCGCGGGGGTTACCTGATAGCGGAAGGCACCCCGGAGGAAGTCTGCCACAACGCGAATTCATTCACCGGGCAGTATCTGCACAAATACGTGCTGGCGCAGCACCAACAGGAATGCGCGTAAGGGATTAGGCGGCAGCCTTCCGCCAGCGCGGGCTGAATAGCCCAAGAGAGGTTGATCACGCCAGCCAGGAAGGTCAGGAATGCAATCAGGCGCACTATCCATTTCTCACGCGATCTGTTTTGATTCGTTACCTCTTGCGTTTGCATATTCCTCCGGAGTGATCAATGGACCGGGTTATTCAGGGCGGTCCGATTGATTATTCACAGCTCCATCTTTTTTTGGAGAGCAGCTTATTTCTCTGCTCGCGCCGGTCTCCTGACCGAGCGCGCCCAGTGACCGCCAGGTCTCCCATGATACGCCCGCCAGATGGCGCCGCCTCCTTTCGTACCGGCCTTGCGCAGCACCCCGGCGCCGCAGGCGCGTGCGAAACCCGACCATTGGCTGGCAGCTCAGGGCACTGCCCAATTCCGGCACGATCGGGGACTGTTATTCCCGGAGCGTAGGGTCAGGGCTGACCTAGTTCTTTAATTGTGGCTAAAAGGGACGCGCAGAATGATAGGGAAACTTTGAGACCTTCGGTCAAACCCCGCGCACGGTGAAGACACCGGCGCGATCAGAGTTATTTTTTAGAATGTACTAGCAGGCGCGGTGACTCGAGACTGTAAGGCTCTCTATTTATCCCACCATATATATTACAAACAGTAAAATTAGCTTTATCGAGCATGGATAGAATCTCTGCCAAAGTGTAACCGCGAACGGAAGTTTCCCACTCTATGAAATCTCCATTGGGTTTAATAAAATATGAAAGGCTATTGTGACGTCCGTTTATTAGGTCCAATTGACGCTTTTCAAGCAAGAACCCATCTTTCATTTTCGACCAATAATACGGTTGGAAATTTTTTACGATCCAGTCATGGTTGAAAAAATCAAGGACAAAATGTCCATCTTTCCGTAAAGCCTCGTAAACCTGAAAAAGAACCCTCAGATTTTGATCATCTTCATTGAAATAACCCCACGCTCCGAACATGATGAACACTAGATCAAAGATGTTTTTATCTGGGATGTTCCGCATGTCTTCCTGGATAAACCTGACCTCTACATTGGCATCCAGCGCTTTTTGCTTAGCAATCCTCAATAACTCTTCAGAGATATCCAAGCCTGTTACAGCATATCCTAGTTTTGCTAATTCAATTGAGTGTCGACCAGTTCCACAGCATAAGTCTAATATTGCTGCTCTCGTATCAATACTAACTTCATCAAGAAGGAATTTAACTTCTCGCCGCGTAATTTCATCACTAAGCCCAAAGATGCTCTCGTAGTCACCCAAAATTACTTTGGGAGTTTTTTTCCACCACTCCATCCGATCTAACCCCTTCCTCCACAAATTTTACAAAGTGGGTTTTTAACTAGTTGATTTTTATTCTCTTCAACTTTCCACCCAATAGGATCAATAACAATATTATTAATGGGCTTTTCTAATCCAGTAACTAACTTGAATATTTCTACCGCCATGATATTAGCGCATATACTAACAAACGGACTAAATGTAGTCGTTAAAACATAATCTTCACCATGCCGAGCCCTAACTAAATCAGTAAGATGTCTCCAAGCAGGTATAGGATCAGGTAAGCAATTAAAACATCCTGTGAGATGGGGTCTCATAACAGATACACCAGTTGGTGAGTATTTCCCACCGCCTTGAGCGATGATAGGAATGTCGTGTTTAACACAAAAAGCGTTGGCATAGTATTCGATTGGAAATGCTGTTGATACAAAGACAGTCGCATCTTCAGGTATTATCGTTTCGATATTCTTTTCAGTTACGAGCAAATTTTTAGTAGTGATTTTAATGTTAGAGTTAAATTCAGCAATTCTCTGTTCGGCTATATCGCTCTTACATTTTCCTATATCTTTCTCACTAAACAACAACTGCCTATTTAGATTTGATAATTCAATTTTGTCATGATCGTAGCCAACGAGATTACCAATTCCCATCGCGGCTAGATTAAATAACAACCATCCTCCAATGCCACCTAAACCAACAACTACCACTTTGGCTTTCTTCATTTTTTCCTGAATAATAGTTGGTGCGTCATATAAGCTGAAAAATCTTAATTGACGGCTGTATCTTATCAATTCACTATCAGTAAGAACAGTGGCGTCACTTTTTTTCTCAATCAAGTCGAATTTTTCTAAATTACCAAGAAAATCTTCCACATCATTAACGCTCATCCCGGTTATTTTTGACAAATTTAATACACTAGATGGTTTTTCATATAGCAAAATGTTAAGTAATTGATCTTCTGTTTCATTTTCAGTTTCTATTACGATTGTCTGGATTTGATCGTTTAAAGTTCTCGGGTCATTAGGTTGGAAAAAATCCCTAACTAGCTTCCAAACATGATTTTCATGATCTGCAACAATTACATGTTCTCGTATACTCACTCTCATTTTATCCTCCACTAACTATAAGTTGTTGCAACAATCAAGAAGGTTTTTCTTAATCTCTGGCATATCTCCATCAGGATTCAATAAACTCATATAAATATTTCGGTTTACCTCAGGTAGGTTTCCCCAAATATATTTCTCTGCTCGCGGCAATAACGAGCAGGCTAACGGATCACTATTAAGTTCTGAACCACTGAAATATTTCGCATTAGCTCTACAACCCCCACCGCATATACCTAAATACCTACAAGTCTTACATTTTATTAAATCTTTAATTTTAATTTGCATGAAATCACTTTTTTCGCTTGCAATTAATAGCCTTTCAAATGATTCCGAGTTCACCATGCTTGCTAATGGTTGATCATGAGATGAACAACGAGTAATTGAACCGTCCGGTTTAAGTACGATAATCTTTTCAAAAATACACGGATGTACGTTAGGCGGAAAAAGGAAATTTGAATAAGCATCCTTAATACTAACAAAATCAATTTTTTGCATGGATAGGGATGAATCAAAAATATAACGAATACTTAATCTAAAAGGAGATGTGTCCGAATTGAATTGAGAGATAATCACAGATAATTGTTCAACTAAAAAATCAAAATCGACATTATATAGCTCCCTATTTCTTTCCTCTCGCATTCTTGCAGTAAAAGTAGGTATATCCAGATTCCATCTATTTATGCTTATTTCAGTCAGTTTCTTGTAAAAATCGGGTAATTCTGGAATGTTATAAGCTGTCATCATGGTATTAATTTCTATATTTAGGTTTCTTTTGGACTTAATATTTTTAATGTTTTCAATAATGATTTCCCAACTGCTGCCGACTCGAACAATATCATTAGTGTCCAAACCATCCAAACTTACCCTTAAAGTTTGTATCTGTGGACTAGAAACTACTTTTTCAATCCATTGATCATTCAAGGCCATAGCAGAGGTGAAAATTGTGAGATGTGCCCCGCGACATTCATCAATTATCCTATCCAGCCCAGGTTTCAAAAAAGGTTCGCCACCAGAAATCGAAAAATGGTTAAACCCAAGCGATCTAGCTTGCCTTATTATTTTGCATATATTATCGGGGGTGATTTCCCTTTTTATTTTGTCCGAAACGTTCAGGTCAGCATTGTAGCAATAGCGACACATTAGATTACATTTTCCAGTAATCTCAATATGAAGTGTATCTGGTGGCATAGGTCCAAATAACTCGTGTACTCTGCCAGTCATATAATAGCCTTTATTTCCTGAACAAAGTCAAAATAGCACCCGACCTAAACTTTACCTCGCCCACTTATGGTGAGCGAGGTAAAGTGGCTAGATTAAATCTTCAGATTAAGGTTCTTCAGATTTTTTTTACTAACGTGCTGAAATCTCGGAGTTATAGGCACATACTAAAGTGGCAACAACTCCAAGTGCAGGTACCGCTTTTATTAGCAATTCCCTAGATTTCTTTTTAGCACGATTTACAACATCATCTTTAGTAGAGGTATATTTAGTGACTTCGGACCGGGTTATTAATTTTTCTTGAATTTTCATTGCTATACTCCTTTCATTATAACAACTACACAACTTTTAACCCACCTATAGCATATCAAGAATATAGCTATATGTCAATACTGAAAAATAATTAACTATGTCGTGTAATCCTGCCGCGATCCCGATCACACACACGGAACAATCTTGCCATCGTTAGCGTCTATTTGGATGATCGCCGCCATTTAACGAAACTGCGATCAAAAAGGAAATAAACATGAAAAAATTTCTTACCTTCACATTGATTGGGTGTCTTCTATTAGGGGAAACCGTGTTATTAACCGGCTGCTTCCCGTTTGGAAGAAGCATCGACAACACACCTGCCAGGCAGACACCGCCGGTAAGGTTCACAGAGCCGGCTGCGCCTGAAAAAACACTTCCAAGCACCCCATCCCCCCTGCTCAACCCAACTCCGACAAGGAACGCCGACTACAAGAATATCACCTGTGAAATCGACGGAAGGCAGGTTGCGCTCGTGAACGGCGCCGCCGAAGTACCAGCCGCTCCGGAATCGTCAGCCAAAATTATCATCAGCTACTTTGGCAACGAAGCCTTTGGCGATCTGAACGGCGACGGCCGGGAAGACGCAGCTTTTTTGCTCACGCAGAGCGGTGGAGGCAGCGGGACGTTCTTTTTTGTGGTCGCAGCCTTACAGACTGAAACCGGCTATCAGGGTACAAACGCCGTGTTCCTGGGAGACAGGATCGCTCCCCAATCCATCCTGATCCAAAACGGGCAGGTGGTGGTGAATTATGCCGATCGCAAGCCCGGAGAGCCCTTCACAACCGCGCCGTCGGTTGGCATTACCAAAACACTCAAGGTGGACAACGGCATGCTTGCGGAGGTCAGCCGTTAATCCGGTGCTGGACGCGGGTGGGGAAGATAAGGCGAGGCGCCGGAAATGGTATACTTGACAAAACTGGCAAATTTCGAATAATTAGATTTAATTATTCCCTCGCCTGTGCAGGTCGAAAGGAAACAGATCATGGCAAAGAAGAAATCTCAAAGCCCGCTCGCTTCCTACAGGAGAAAGCAAAAATCCGGTAAAGCATTCGTTGGCGTCCTCGCCGGGCTTTTTATCGTCGCCGGTTTGGCGCTCATCGTCCTGTGGGCCACCGGCAACCTCGCCGGCACCCCGGGCTGGTTCTCCACCAAAACCCCCACCCCCACCATAACGCTCACCCCCACCCCTGTGACGCCGACGAACACCGCCACCCTAACTCCGACCATCACCGAAACGCCAACCATCACCCCCACTTTCACCCCATCCGCGCCGTACGAATACGTGGTGCAAGAGGACGACAACTGCGCGGTAATCTCCGAGAAGTTTGACGTGGACGTGGAAGTGCTGCTTTACCTGAACAACCTGGACAGTTCCTGCATCATCAACGTCGGGCAGACCATTCTCATCCCCGCTCCGGGTCAGGAACTCCCGACGGCCACCCCGCTCCCGTCAGATATTCCCCGCGGCACCGTGATTGACTACAAAGTCCGCTCCGGAGACACGCTGGAAGCCCTGGCGGTGCGCTTCAACTCAACCGTTGAAAAAATCCTCTACGAAACCAACCGCTGGCGCCGAAGCCAAAAGCTCACCGAAATTAAGAACAGCTCCAACCTTTATATTGGCGACCTGCTTAAAATCCCGGTGAACCTGGTTACCCCGGTCCCAACCGCCACTGCCACCCGCACGATGACGCCGTCGCCAACGCCATAAGGACGGTTATCACAAATCCACGCACAAGGTCTGGCTGCCAGCCAGACCTTTTTTATGGCAGCCGGAAAAGCCGGACGCGCAGGTTCCCCGGCCAATAAAAAACGCCGTTCTCAGGTTCCAAGGACGGCGCTGTTGGTTTCGCGCGGGTACGTCAGGTCAGACGCCCCCACGGCGGTTGGCTGCGTTTACTTCTTGTCTTCGTCTTTCTGGTCCGTGCTTATCGGCTCAGGTAAAAGATCGTATTCCCGGATTATCTGGATATCATGTTCCAGGAAGTAGTTCAGGAGGATCCGCAGCAATATGATCGCGAACAAAATCATGATATCCACCAGGGTCGGGGAAATTGCCAGCCTGAGGATATCCGCCGCCACCGCGAATTCAAGCCCAAGGCTCAGTTTATGACCCAGGCGCAGCCGCAGGCTTTCGGAATGTTGGATCTGGTTGTAAAAATTCCGATCCATAATCCGGCGGGTATACCCAACCAAAGCCTGCACCGCGGCAGAGGCGATGATGAGCACCGCTGAAATCTCGCAAAAGAGGACCGCGTAGCCAACCACCAGCTGGAAGGTTTCCTCATGCGGAATAATCTTGGATGGACCCACCAGAGGGTTCGCTTTGGTAAGATTTAAAATCAGTATCAACCCGACAATTAACAGGGTTGGCAGGTAATAATTGCTTAATTTCTCTAAGCACGCGTTCTTTGAATTATGTTTTTTACCCATCGTTACCTCAAGTTAGCAAATTTTTAAAAAACGGTGATTACTTTTCCGGAATCCGCAATGGATTGAAACAGCGCGTCGATAACCACCATGTTCTTCACAGATTCAGCCAATGGAAAGCGCGGCAGCTCCTTGGCCATCACCACGTCATAGAAGTGCCCGACAGCGCGTTTGTAATTATCGCCGCCGCGGAAGTTAACTTTGCGCACTTCGTCTTTCCTCATCAGCATCATACTGGTGTTGTCTTTGCCGGGGTTAAATACCTGTTCGATTTCAAGCATCCCTTCCGTGCCAACGACGCGGGTGTATTGCTGCCGAGCGGCATTGAAGCCCACCGTGAATTGCGCGTAAACCTGGTCTCCAAAATCCAAGCTGGCGCTGACCTGCAAATCCACGCCGCTGCTGCCCTGATATGCCAGGGCTTGCACCTGGCGCGGTTCCCTGCCGACCAAAAGACGCGATATGTCCACACAATAACATCCCAGGTCGTAAAGGGCGCCGCCGCCCAATTCCGGGCTCAGCCGGATATCATCCGGGTTGTTGGGGGTGAATGAAAAGCTGGAGCTGATAAAGCGTAATTTCCCCAGGTCGCCCTGCCGGATAAGTTCCTGCGCCCGTTCAAAACGCGAGTCGCAGCGGTATGCCAGGTTTTCCATTAACACGACGGATTTTTCCAGGGCGGCGCTGACCATCATCTGGGCTTCGTCAGCGTTCAACGCGAAAGGTTTTTCCACCAACACATGCTTGCCGGCTTCCATCGCCCGGGTTGCCCATTGGTAATGTTCGCTGTTGGGCAGAGGGATGTATACCGCCTGAATGTTAACGTCGTTCAGGAGTTCTTCATAGCTTCCGTAGGCTCTCGGGATTTCATTAACGCGCGCAAATTCCGCCGCGCGGGTCAGATCGCGGCTGGCAACCGCTGAGACGAAGTTATGCCTGGTCGTTT
Source organism: Chloroflexota bacterium (assembly GCA_029556265.1). GTDB lineage: Bacteria > Chloroflexota > Anaerolineae > Anaerolineales > Anaerolineaceae > Mesolinea. The sequence continues at coordinate 8,234 of JAKQFH010000037.1, forward strand.
TGATGGCCGGGATAACCGATTTGGCAGCCACGCGCGCCGTCCCCAGAATTCCCCAGTTCAGATCGTCCTTACGGAAGAGAGCCGTTCCAGTGCCGGATGAAAATGGTAGAATATCCATAGTACCTCTGTTTTCTAATTAAGCACCGTGTTAATGAATCGCCTTAATTATAACCAGATTGCACTTAAATAACCTCACAAACTTTGACAGGAGAGAAATGAACCCCGAAACCCTCACCAGCCGTATCCAACACTACGTTTCCAGTCACGAAACCGACATCCTCAAGTTTATGCGTGAAATTTGCGCCATCCCAAGCATGGAATCGCAAATCGGCGCTGTCGGCGAGCGCATCGCCGCCGAAATGCGTGCCCTGAACTTCGATGAGGTGCGCTTTGATAAGATGGGCAACATCCTCGGGCGGATTGGCTCCGGTCCGCGCGTCCTGGTCTACGACTCGCATATCGATACCGTCGGTATTGGCGACCCCGAACAGTGGCAGTGGGACCCGTTCATCGGTAAAGTTGAAGATGGCTGTTTGTTCGCCCGCGGCGCTTGCGACGAAAAAGGTTCCACCCCCGGTATGGTGTATGGTTTGGCAGCCGCGCGGGACCTGGGCTTGCTGGAAGGCTGGACCGCCTGGTATTTTGGCAACATGGAAGAGTGGTGCGACGGAATCGCCCCAAACACTTTCGTGGAGGTGGACCCGGGAATTAAACCGGATTTCGTGGTCATTGGCGAGCCAACCTGCATGCGCGTCTACCGCGGCCACAAAGGCCGGGTAGAACTGAAGGTGACTGCCAAAGGCGTTTCTGCCCACGCCGCCAGCAACCACCTGGGGCACAACGCGGTTTATGAGCTGCTGCCGGTAATCGCCGGAATTCGCGACCTTGAACCCCAGCTTGGCGACGACCCATTTCTTGGGCATGGCAAAATCACCGTCACTGATATGCAGGTGAAAACGCCCAGCATCAACGCCGTGCCGGACGAAGCCCTGATTTATATTGACCGTCGGATGACCTTTGGCGAGACGAAGGAAGAAGCCATCGCCCAAATCCAACGGCTCATTCCCGAAAGTTCCCGCGGACGCGTCAGCGTGGAAATGCTTTATTACGATGAGCCTTCTTATACAGGCTTCGTTTTCCCGGTTGAGAAGTACTTTCCCGCCTGGGCGTTGGAGGAACAGCATCCATTGGTGCAGGCGGGTCTGCGCGCGCGCAGCCTGATTGGACTGCCGGATGAGCCGGCTGGCAAATGGAGCTTCTCCACGAATGGTATCTACTGGGCGGGCAAAGCGGGCATTCCATCGATTGGCTTTGGGCCAGGCGATGAAGTCTACGCGCACAGTGTGATGGAACGCGTGCCGCTGGCGGATGTCGTGAAAGCCACTGAGTTCTATGCCCTGCTGCCGGGTTTGATTGCCTGAACGCCCCCGCAGCGGCGCCGGGCAGATAAACTGTCAACCTTCCCCGATATAAAATCAACAAAGACGGACCTCTGGTCCGTCTTTGTTGAATATTAGGAAAGCAATTTCAAGCAATCGCTACCCGCGCAAGAAACGCCCCAAGGCTTCATCAAAGCCAAGGTCCCGGCTGGCCGCCTCTTCCGCGAAGCGGTCGATAAAGCGGTCCAGGTCGGGTGTGTTTGTGAACAGGAATTTTCGCGCGGCATTGTACCCGTTGTAGATTGGGGTTTGCCGTTCGAGCAGCTTTTGTTTGTAGGGCGCCAGAGCCTCAGCGGAGTAGTCCTTTTGCTTCAGAGCTTCAATTGCCGTCTCGGCAGCCGCCTGACCAGCTAACATTGCCAGGTCTTGCCCACCGCCAAAAGCGGCTTCAATCATGTTGCCGGCATCGCCAGCCACCATGACCCCATGGCTGTAGTTTTCGCGCACAGCCCAGGTTGCAGGCAAACGCCAGCCTTTGATTTCACCCAGCAAACGGGCTTCTCCCAGCCTGATATTCCCGAATTTGGTGTTATCACGCCACCAATCAAACAGGTCGTTGAGCACCATGCCGCTGCGCTGGAGCGCGCCTTCGGTAATGAAGACGCCCACGTTGCCCTTTGTCTTGCTCATCGGGAAGATCCAGGTGTAACCACTTGGCGCGAACATGTCAAAATAGAAGAATTCGATCATGTCCGTCATTTCCCGAATTCCCTCAAAATAACCGCGCGCGCCGTAGAACACCAGATCCGGATCCTCATTATAGAAGCCAATCTGATGCGCGAGCCTGGAGTGCGCGCCATCCGCGACAATGACCAGGTCGCTTTCAACTTCAATGATCTGACCTTCGAGAACTGCCCGGACACCCCGGACAACCCCGCGCCTGACCACCAAGTCCGCTCCATTCGCGCGGCCAAAACAAATCCGCGGCGCATCAGACCGTTGCGCACGACAATCATGGGGTTTGATTCCATTTACAGCCCCTATTGGGCATTACCGAACCTTTCCCGGCCTATCAGGTTCTTCCATGAGGGGGGAAGCAGGAAACAAAAACCAGCCGCGTAAGTTTAAATTGCTGGGTATAATCATGGCAAGAAACCTCAAGGAGAGAAACCATGCAAACTTTCTTACACGGACGCGACCTGATTGGCGATTTGGACTTTAGTAAAGAAGAAGTTGAAACTGTTCTGGACGTCGCCTGGGACCTCAAGCGCAAGCGCGCGCTGAACGAGCCCCATCCTTACCTGCGGGATAAGGCTCTGGCGATGCTCTTTTTCTTCAGCAGCACGCGCACACGCGGCTCTTTCGAAGCCGGTATGGCGCAGCTCGGCGGGCACGCGGGCTTTATTGAGAGCAAAAGCACCCAAATATCCCACGGGGATACCGCCCGCGAGATTGGCGAAATCTACGGGCGCTATTACGACGGCATCGCCATCCGCCATTGCGACTGGCTGGCCGGCAACCCGTACATCAGCGAAGTCGCCAAAAACGCGCGCGTTCCGGTTCTGAATATGCAGTGCGATATCTACCACCCTTTCCAATGCCTGGCAGACCTGATGACCATTATGGAAAAAAAGGGACGCGACCTGCGTAAGAAGAAGATTGTGGTCTCCTGGGCCTACGCGGCTTCATACCTCAAGCCGATTTCCGTCCCGCAATCGCTCATCCTGCAGATGCCGCGTTTTGGAATGGATGTAACCCTCTCCTACCCGCCGGAATTTATGCTGATGCCGGAAATTGAACAGCAGGCGCGCGACGAAGCCCGTAAAGCCGGAACCGCCTTTGAAATTGTGCACGACATGGATGAAGGCATGCGCGGCGCGGATATTGTCTATGCCAAGTCCTGGGGACCGCTGCTCACCACCGCGGACGGCGTTGAAGGCAAGCGCCTTCAGGATTCGTACAAGGATTGGATTATGGACCAGCGCCGGCTGGAGCTGGCAAACCCGGACGCGATTTACATGCACCCGCTGCCGGCTGACCGCAATATTGAGGTGACCGACGAGGTCCTGGACGGTCCGCATTCCGTAGTGTTTGATGAAGCCGAGAATCGCCTGCACGCGCAAAAAGCGGTCATGGCGCTGACGATGGGTTAGTTTCTAATCCAGCCTTCAAAACCAGGGGAGCGCTTGCTCCCCTGGTTCTATTTTGTCCCGGTTGCGCCCTTTTTTTATCCAGGCAGCCGGCGGGCAGAGCGTATTGAATTCAACCCTTTCATCCGTATGTTAACAGACCGTGGTTCACAGAGCGCGTGAACTGGCAATGACTTCCCTGCCAAAGCGCTAAGGCTCATAAGCGTCAACACAACGCTTCGTCTTAAGCGGCAGAACGATTCCATTTAGAAAGCCAGCCGAGAAGCGTTCCCACGCTATTTTTATTGCGTTGTGTCTAATTCGGATAAGTGAGGTTCAACCGCCGCGGCAGTCCGTTTCCCCAGCCGCTTTGCTCCTAAATCAAACGCGCGCCAGGCCCGGGCCGCGCGCAAAGCACCTGCTGCACCCCCGGCAGCTCCCGCAGCCGCGCTTCCACCCAGGTCTTTTCAGCGCCTGCCGTGATGACGTGCACATTGGGTCCGGCGTCCACGGTCGCGCAAACCGCGCGGCCGCGCTTGCGCCAATCGAGTACATGCCACAACACGGTTTCTGTGCCCGCAGTCCAATAAAAGAGCGGCGGCGTGCTGGTGCGCATCACCGCGTGCATCCAGTGCGAATCCGCTTCCACCACGCGAGCCAGCCGCGCGAAGTCCCTTGCCAAAAGCGCCTGCCGGCATTCAATCAAGCGCTCCGGAGCCCCCGCGACGCGCAGCCCATTCAGCGGCGAAGTGCCTGCCAAAGCGTGCCCTTCGGTTGAACCAACCGCCTTATGCTCCGAACGCAGCACCACGATTAAATCCACCAGGTCCCAATAATCCGGGGGGGCGACCTGCACCGCGTAACTGTCCGCGTCAGCGCTGCCCGGCAGCCATTCCGCGAAGCCGTCTGGCACCGAACGGCAAGCGGAACCGGAGCCGCGGCGCGCCAGGGCCGAAAGCTGCTGTTCGCTTAAGCTCAGGCCGAGGGCGGCGCTGGCAGCCAAGGCGAGAGCGGCAAATGCCGAGGCGGAGGAAGCAATCCCCGCGCCGGTCGGGAAGTTGTTCTCGCTTTCCACGCGCGCCCAAAGGCCGCAGCCAGCAAGCTCCCGCGCGCGGTCCAAAAAGGCTGAAACGCGCGCCAGGCTTTCCTCCCCCTGCTCCACCCCACCCAACGAAAAGCTGTCCGCGGAAAAATCAGCGTCAAACCAGACGCGCGTGCGGGTTTCGAGCCCGTCCAGGTTCATGGAGAGCGAACCAGTCAGGGGCAAGCGCAGAAGCGAATCGCGGTTGCCCCAATACTTAATGAAAGCGATATTTGGATGGGCGGATGCGGCAGCAAACATCAGAACCTCTCTTGAATTAGGTTGATTTTACCTTTATTTTCGAGCGTATCTCGCGCTTGTCTTAGAGCGCGCTTTAGCGGGCTTAGCCTTCATCCACATCATCAGAATTTCGTCGGCTGTGAATTGATTTTCCAACCTTACACAGAGGATAGCGTTGGCATAAACCAGCCCACCTTCTAAAATTTTCCGGTTTTTCTATACCACTTTTCCGCTTTTCGGGTATAATATGATTGTCAGTTAACTCGGAATTTTATTGATACCCAATGAAAGCGAGATGATGTGGGGGATTTCGGAAGCATTAACCTAGACAGCAAAAAGCCTTATTATTTGCAGCTGAAAGAATTAATCCAAGGCAAAATTGAATGCCGCGAGCTGCTGCCAAACCAGAAGCTGCCCAGCGAAGCCGAACTCTGCAAGGAATTAAAAGTCAGCCGCACAGTAATCCGCCAGGCGCTGGTCGAATTGGAACAGGAAGGATTAATCCGTAAGCGCAAGGGCATAGGCTCATTTGTGGCTGAGAACAAGTCCAAATTGATGATTTCCCTTTATCCGTTGGACCATTTGTTTCTGGCTGAAAGCGAAGAGCAAATTACGAAACTGCAATTGCTGAAAAAAACAAGTCTGCCAGCCCCCGCGCATACAGCCAGCACATTAATGATTAACGATGGCGACCTGGTATTGCAGGTTTTGCGCTTATACTGCCAACGGGAAGAACCTGTCATCCTGTCAAGGAGCCTGCTTCCCGCGCATGTATCCGCCTGTCTGAACGATGAGGATCTGCGCAAACCGGTGCGCTATGCCGAGAATATGCCGCCTGCGGCATGCTTCGACCACGCTGAGAATTTCATTGAAATCACGGAAGTGAGCGGGGAAGATGCCGAACTTCTGCGAATCCCGCCGGGCGCGCCTGTGTTTAAGGTGAGCACCCTCAGCTTCAATAAAGAACACGTCCCAATCGAAGCGGACACGAGTTTACTGCGCGGGGATCGCGTCCACCTCCAGGGCAGGATTTTTTTGGACTAAAATCCGAACCTCTACCCGGCGCCACTCACAGCTTTAGCCCGCGTCAGAGAGCTCGCTGCTCGCCCCCTGTCGGCCGCATAATCCGCCTTTCCGCGGGGCTTGCGCATATTTTCCAGCCGTAACTCCGAAAGCTATTTGTCAGCCCACGTTTGGGTGCGCTTTTCCCGAAATGCGCGCGAAGCGCCGCCCGCTACTGCGAAAATCTCTCCACAGCGGGCTTTCCGTCGCCAGGATTTGATATGATACTGGCAGCGTGGATGGAGGTGAGCTTTGCCCGAAAAGCTTATCCTGGCTGCCTGTGTCACTGGCCTGGTAACCTCCCGGACGGCGGCGCGCAAGATCCGAAAAATCGCGGCCCAATGCTAATGGCAGGTTGATGTCCGGGCGGTAGACTTTCGTCAGCTTGGGCAGGTTGCTGCCAGCGCAGACGCGCTTGTCCTCCTAGCGCCCCGCCCTCAACCGGATTACGGCGCCCCGATTTTAAGCGGGCTGCCGTTTCTGACCGGATTTGGACTGGAAAAGGCAGTTCAGGAATTGGAAGGCATCCTGAATGCCCCGCTCGACAACCCGGCCGCAACCTGGCGTAAAGGGATATAATCACCACGGAGCCCACAGACCCCGTCGGTAAACCGACCTGACCGAGGGCTGCCGCTAGCAGCCGGCGTATGGGTTCGGGCAGCAGGATGATCAAAGCCGCCAACCAGCAGAGCACCTTCGGGCAGGAAAGTGTTCCTCCCATCCCGCGCGGCAAACAGACTGAAAAACAAGTAAAAAAGGAATACCATGAGCAAGAAATCCAAATTCAAATCCTACGATAAAAGCGGAACATACGCGGGCTTCACAGTCCGCACGCTGTTTGACAAGCGCGGACACCTGAAAGAGGTCGGCGTGGAAAAAAGTCCGGATTCGGCGCTCTCCGCGCCCGGCATCGCCGCGCTGATTGACCACACCCTGCTCAAACCGGAATCTACTGCCGGGCAGATTGAACAACTTTGCGCGGAAGCGGCGGAGCACCACTTTGGCGCGGTGTGCGTGAACGCCTGCTGGGTGGCGCTGGCAGCCCGGAAGCTGGCCGGCACGGAGGTCAAGGTCGGGGCAACGATTGGCTTCCCATGGGGAACTTCCTCCACCGCCGCGAAAGTGGCGGAGACCCGCCAGGCAATCGCCGACGGCGCGCGCGAAGTGGACATGGTTTTGGCGTACGGCAAACTGAAATCCGGGGATTACGCAGCGGTTGCTGAGGATATCCGCGAGGTGGTGCGCCTGGCGCACAAGCATGACGTGCTGGTCAAAGTTATTCTGGAGACCAGCATGTTGACCCAGGACGAGAAGATAACCGCGTGTATGCTTGCCAAACAAGCCGGCGCGGATTTTGTAAAAACTTCCACCGGCTTCCAGGGCGGCGGCGCGACCGCCGAGGATATCGCCCTGATGCGCGCGGTGGTCGGACCCGATTTAGGGGTGAAGGCTTCGGGTGGGGTGCGCAGCCTGGCGGACGCGAAGAAGATGATTGCCGCCGGGGCGACGCGCATCGGTACCAGCGCCGGGATTAAGATTGTGCAGGAAGCCGCGGGGGAAGTGCCCGGCGCGCCCTCCGGGGAGGGCGGGTATTAGGTTTGGCGGGGCTGCTGCCGGCTTGAGAAACAAGCAATTCAGAACCACCCGCATAGCGGGTGGTTTTTTGTCTCGAACGCTAAGCGTTCTCGACCGCCTAAAGGCACAACAAAAAAGCGGAGCCGCGCGCGGCTCCGCTCTCTCACATCCAAACAACCACTATCCCTTGACGGGCATGCTGCGGCTGGCAAGCACATTAATCCCCGTGCCCAGCACATTCTCCAGCACGACCGTCTTCATCACCACAGGCGCCTCGACTTCAACCTTGCGAATCTCCGCCAACACCTGCGGGATCATCGGTTTTGGCACCGGCCGTTCGGTATACACTGGCAGCAGCGGATGGAAACCGTTGCGGACTTTGACCGTGGTCGCCACCATCCGGCGGGGATCCGAAGTTTCAGCCTGCGCGTAATCCAATCCCTTTTTACAGGAATTGCCAGTCACCTCGATGACTTCCCCGTTTTCCATCAACACGGTCAGACTGCAGCCCTGCGGACAGGCGGTGCAAATGAAATTCAATTCTTCAGCCATTTTTCCTCCTAGCGCGGGTTGATATCAATGGTCAGCTGCCTGGATTTGGCAACATCCGCGTAATTTTTAGTCTTCAGGATGACGGTCACCATTTCGCCCGGGCGGACGTAACGCTCCGCTTTGCGGGTAATCAGGTTCTCGCCGTCGTGCACTTCCACCCACACCGGCTGTTCAATCGGACGGGTGACGCGCATTTGCAGGCGAACATCTTCCTGTTCCAGCGTGCTCTTATCCAACTTATGCGGAACCACGTAGCGCACATTCTTGCCGGCAATAAGCGGCGTGTAGCGGGCTTCGGCGTTGCGCAGCGCGATGGCAAACTTCGCCGCGCTCTTTCCGGCCGAGAAACCTGCTTCAGAAACCCAGTCTACCAGGTCGTAAACATGCACCACGTTCCCTGCCGCGAAGATGCCGGGTACGTTGGTCTGGAAAGTCTCATCCACATACGGCCCGCTGGTAACCGGGTCCAGCTTTACGCCAGCCTTACGGGAGAGTTCGTTTTCCGGAATAAGACCCACCGAGAGCAGAAGCGTATCGCAGGGGATGATTTCTTCCGTGCCGGGCACAAAGTTCCATTTTTCGTCCACCTGCACCGCTTCAATCGCTTCCACGCGGTTCTTGCCCAGAATGCGCTTGATGGTGTGATTAAGCTGCAAGGGAATGTCATAGTCTTGCAGGCACTGCACCAGGTTGCGGCTGAGCCCGGAGAGGTAGGATTGGATTTCCAGCACGCGTTCCACATGCGCGCCTTCAAAAGTCATGCGGCGCGCCATAATCATGCCAATATCGCCCGAGCCGAGGATGACAACTTCCTTGCCGGGCATATAGCCTTCCACGTTCACCCAGCGCTGGGCGGTGCCGGCGGTATAAATGCCGTTCGGGCGATATCCAGGGATGCGGATCTGGGCGCGGGTGCGCTCGCGGCAGCCCATCGCCAAAACGATCGCGCGGGCTTCAATTTCCACATAGCCGTGCTCTTTGCTGGAAAGGAACAGGTGGCGCTGGGGCGTGATGTCCATCACCATGGTATTTAAAAGCACTTCCACGTGCAGGCTCAACATCTCCTCAATAAAATGCTGGGCGTAGCCTGGTCCGGGCAGGTCCTCTTTGAGGAGTTCCAGACCAAAACCATTATGGATACACTGCAGCAGAATGCCGCCCAATTCGGTATCGCGTTCGATAATCAGGACGTCGTCCGCGCCAGCTTTCTTGGCTTCAATCGCCGCCGCAACGCCGCCCGGGCCGCTGCCAACCACAACCACATCGTAGATTTGTTTCGTTAACATCTCAGCCCTCCACCTGTTTTGTCTGTCGGAATAAATATTCTGAGCCGGCGCCGCGCTTGGTCACTTCCAGGGGAGAGATGCCAAGCTCGCGGGAAAGGATGGTCACCACGCGGGTCATGTCAAAACCACCCTGACAGCGCCCGGTGCCCAGCCAGGTGCGCCGCTTGATGGCGTCGTAAGTCAGGGCGGGAATGGGCGCGTGAATTTCGGCAATGATTTCGCCTTCGGTGATGTTCTCGCAGCGGCAGATGACCTGCCCAAAGCGGGGATCCATCTCAACCAGCAGCTGGCGATCTTTGTGAGACATATTGCGGAAGCGCGGTCTGTCAGGTCGGATGGGGTCCCAGTCCTTTTTCTCAACCAGCTTCTCGCCGGCATCGCGCAGCATGTCCACCACCTCTTCGGCGATGGCTGGCGCGGAGGTCAGCCCAGGCGATTCGATGCCGCCCAGGTTCACCAGACCCTGCACCTCATCCGGAATTTCGATAATGTAATCATTGTTATAGACGACGCCTGGCGTCTTGCAAGGGCCGTTGCCCATCGGGCGAAGGCCGACAAAATTGGCGATGGAGTAGCGCAGGTTCAATGAGGGGATAAGTTTGAGCGCACCTTCCGCCACTTCCGCCAATCCCTCTTTGGTGGTGGATGTGTCTTCCTTATCTTCAATGATCGTGCCGTTCGGTCCGGCAATGGTGTTCTCGTGCAGTGTGGTGGTCACCAGGATGCCCTTACCTTTGTGTGAAGGCACCGGGAAGAGCACATTGTCGATAGACACATCCGCGCGATCAAAGATGTAGTACTCGCCTTTGCGTGGTTTGATGATGAATTCCGGACGAATGCCTGCTTTATGCATCACGTCGTCAGCGTAAATACCTGCCGAGTTGATAACCCAGCGACCGTAGATATCCCCGCGGTTGGTGCGCACGCCAATGATGCGTTTGCCTTCCATGATGAAATCCTGGAAGGCGGTGTTCAAGAGCACTTTCGCGCCGTTCATCACCGCGTTTTCGCCCGCCGCCACCGTAACCTGGAAGGGGTCGCAGATGCCGCCGGTGGACGCCCACAGCGCGCCGCTTGTTTCGGGGTTGATATTCTTTTCGCGCGCGCGCATTTCCGCGCCGTCAATCATCAACATCCCAGGGACGCCGTTTTGCTTGCCCTGATCCATCAGCTTGTGCACCAGTGGAAGCTCATCGTCTCCGATAGCGACCACATAGTCGCCGCGCCGTTCGAAAGCAAAATTGAGCTCGCCAGCCAATGTGTCCCACATGGCGTTGCCTCTCACGTTCATTTTTGCTTTCAGAGAGCCGGGAACTGGGTCATAACCCGCGTGGACGATGGCGGTATTGGCGCTGGAACACCCCATACCGACATCAGCTTCCTTTTCTATGAGCAGCACCTTCCCCTCGTACCGGGAAAGCCAGCGGGCGATCATACATCCAACGACGCCCCCGCCGATGATAATGTAATCATATTTTTCCTGCACGCTTACCTCCTATTGGAAATGTCACAAAGATTTCTGCCTTTCGCAGTAACTAAGCAGCTGAATTGCGTTCAGGGCGAACCCATTCAACAGCGTTACTTTATTCCTATAAAAATAACAGGCGCCAATCCCTGCGGTCAGGCATTGGTATGCCGCCTGAAAAAAGAAGAAGTTGTAAATGCCGCGGGGTGTCGGTGCTGGAATGAAAAAACCGTCTGAAGTCCGTTCGTCCTGTCATTTCCCAGTCAGCTCCCAAAGTCCCGCTTTTGAAATTTGATGAGTTGGCTGATTATACCAGCATATTGTCAATCTGCCGGTTTCTTTTGCCATTTTTCGGGTTAAATCAGACCAGAGGGGAAGAGTGGGAAGGGTATTGTAATTGGAATCCTAACCTCCTGATGCTGACAAATTCGAAATGTCCTCTTCGCCAATAGCCATGGAGAATGCTGGTTCTTTGCAATCCTCTTTCACCACCTGTGCTGAGCTTACCCGCTTGAAGGGCTGCTCATGTTGGTGGCTTTACGGCCGCGCCCTGAAGGGAACAGGATTTGCGGCGCGGCGGTCCGCCTTATGCCTGGAGGTCAATCCGAATGGCAGGTCGGGGGTAGATTTAAGGTTTGCCAACTCAGCAAACCCTCCCATCCGGGGAGGAATCCCGCGCGGGATACTACGCAATTTGCCCGGCGCCTGTCCCCGCATGCTGCGGTGGTGTTTCGAGGTGCTCAGGCGCAAAATACCAACCGCCTGCGTCAACCTTTACCGACGCTTTCCCTCTTTCCGTCCAAATCGCGGGCAATAGGTGTTGCGTCCCGTATACAACCGTGCGAGGTTCGCGCGATTCATCTTCTTCCCTTTCCAGCGCGCAGCCAGTTCCTGCCAGGGCGGCTGGTTGAAATGGGAATCAGGCAAACCCGCGGGACTCACCCGATGCAAGCTGCCGGCCTTGATACATGCCAGCAAAGAGGGGTAGAAGCCGCCCGCCCGCGCGCCCTGGCGGCAAAACAGCCCGAATTAACAGCCGGGAAACAGTTAATAATCCGCGTTTGAGATAATATTTATGCGCTTTCTATGAAAACTGTATAAAGTCTTTGACTCTTGTCAAACAATATGCTATAGTTGGAGTAATTCGGAAAACTCCAGCCGCCTGATTAGTGGGCACAGTAAATTACTGGAAGTTGTGTTATGGATCGCTAAAGTTCGGGAGGAATGCGGGCAGGACCAGCTTAAAAAATTCGACCCCTATCTGAATATCGGTTTGATGGAGTTGACTCTCACCCGACTTTCACTCCATTAGCTGATCAAAACACCATAAACTTCGCTGCGGGTTATTTTTATATCGTCTATGAATGAAAGGAGGCACCCCGAAAAGATAAAACCCATTGTAAACCGTTCAATTCCAACTTTTAAGATCATTTTTCACATATTCAAAAAGGAGATTTTGTAAACATGGAAAACAGAACGTTCAAAGAGTTTATCGGTGAGGTTTTTGGCACGTTTATCCTCATCCTGCTTGGTGACGGCGTCGTCGCCAATGTCGGTCTTGCACCCCGCCTCGCTGGCACTGCATACAACTGGAACACCATCACCATTGGCTGGGCCTTCGCGGTCATCATCGCCGTGTACGTTTCCGCCGGCGTCTCTGGCGCACACCTGAACCCGGCTGTGACCCTTGGTCTGGCTGTTCGCCGCGGCTTCCCGTGGAAGAAAGTATTCCCCTACATTGTTGCTCAGATGATCGGCGCCTTCCTCGGCGCTGCCGCAGTGTACCTTGTGTACCGCGACGGCCTCGTGGCTGCCGGCATGCCCAATGTGTGGTCAACCGGCCCCGGCTCTGTTTACAGTGGTGTCTTCTTCGGCGCTGACAAAGCTGGCGCTGCGGGAACTTCCTACAGCATGCTGACCGCCATCATCGCGGAACTGTTCGGCACCTTCATGCTCACCTGGGGTATCGCTGCCAGCGGCGACCTGAAGAACAACGGTCTGAAGGACAACCTGGGCGGCCTCATCGTGGGCTTCACCGTGCTTGCGGTTGGTCTGTCCCTCGGCGGCCCCAGCGGCTATTCCATCAATCCTGCCCGTGACCTCGGCCCCCGCCTGTTCGGTCTGGTTGCCGGCACCAAGGGCCTCTTCGACGGCTTGTACTGGCTGATCCCGCCGGTGCTCGTTCCCGCCATCGCCGGCCCCATCGGGTTCTGGCTGTATGACATTCTCGTCGCCAAGAACCTGCCTAAGAAAGACTAAATCCAGAATTCAGAACGAAAGCCGCTGCTTCTGCCAGCCAATCTGAATTCGTGATTAGAAAGGAGACACTGTAAATGAAGAAATTAATCAACAAGCCCGAAGATGTCGTTGTGGAAGAGCTTCAGGGTATCGAACTGGCTCACCCGGATATCGTTAAGGTGCACTACGATCCAAACTACATCGTACGCGCCGATGCCCCCGTGAAGGGAAAGGTGGGCCTTGTCTCCGGTGGAGGCAGCGGTCATGAACCCATGCACGGCGGTTTTGTGGGCAAGGGTATGCTGGACGCCGCCTGCCCAGGCGCCGTCTTCACCAGCCCGACCCCGGACCAAATGCTCGAAGCCACCAAAGCCGTCAACGGCGGCGCAGGCGTCCTGCACATTGTCAAGAACTACACCGGCGACGTAATGAACTTCGAAATGGCTGCCGACCTGGCAAAGGAAGAAGGCATCGAAGTGGAAGCTGTGGTGGTGGATGACGATGTGGCTGTAAAGGACAGCACCTGGACCGCCGGACGACGCGGCGTTGGCCTGACTGTACTGATGGAAAAGATCGTTGGCGCTGCCGCCGAAGAAGGCCGCTCCCTCAAGGAAGTTGCCGACCTGGCGCGCAAAATCAACGCTCAAGGCCGCAGCATGGGCATGGCGCTCACTTCCTGCACCGTCCCGCATGTTGGCAAACCGTCCTTTGACCTGCCCGAAGATGAGATGGAAATTGGCATCGGCATCCACGGCGAGCCTGGACGCACCCGTATGAAGATAGAACCCGCCGACAAGGTGACAGAAATGCTGCTCACCCCAATCGTCGAAGACCTGCCTTTCAAATCGGGCGATGAAGTTTTGCTCTTTGTCAACAGCATGGGCGGCACTCCCCTGATTGAACTCTACATCATCTATCGCAAAGCGGTTAAGATGTTGGAGGCGAAGGGAATCAAAGTGACCCGCCACCTGATCGGCCCCTACATCACCAGTCTCGAAATGGCCGGGGCTTCCATCACCCTGCTCAAGCTGGACGCGGAACTGACCAAACTCTGGGACGCGCCGGTGAAAACAGCTGGAATGCGCTGGGGTATTTAGTAAATCTGTGTACAAGTTCTGGAGTGGTTAAGCCACTCCAGAACATATTATCTGAGGTAAATGTGGCAATATCAAGAGATGATGTCTTAGCGTGGATTCGGAACTTTGCCCAGGTCATTGAAGAAAACAACGTGTATCTTACCGACCTCGATCGTGAGATTGGCGACGCGGATCACGGTGCTAATATGAACCGCGGGTTTAAAGCTGTTATGACAAAACTGCCGACCTTGGAAACAGGCGATATCGCCAGCATCCTGAAAGGTGTTGGAATGACGCTGCTGTCCTCGGTTGGCGGCGCGAGCGGTCCTTTGTACTCAACCGTTTTTATGCAGCTAGGTAAGGCTTTTGCTGGCAAAGAACAGCTTGAATTGGCTGACTGGTACGCCGGATGGGAATCGGCTGAACAGGGCGTACAAATGCGCGGGAAGGCAGTCCCCGGGGAAAAAACCATGGTGGACGCGATGCAGCCCGCTTTGGATGCCCTCAAAGAAGCTGTTGCGCAGAACCTTCCAATTGGAGAGGGGTTGCGCAAATCCGCAGATGCTGCGCATGAAGGCATGCTGGCGACCATTCCCCTGGTCGCGCGCAAAGGACGTGCCAGTTATTTGGGTGAACGCAGCGCGAACCATCAGGATCCCGGCGCCACATCCACCTATTTTCTGCTTGAAACCGCTGCAAAAACCTGGGCGAATTGTTAATGCCCGGACATATTCAAATCTATTAGTCAAAAAGGAGAAACAATGGCAAAGTATGTAGGAGCAGTTGATCAGGGTACCACCAGCACCCGCTTTATGATTTTTGACCACAAGGGCGCAGTCGTGGGCTTTGATCAGAAAGAACACGAACAGATTTATCCAAAACCCGGTTGGGTTGAACACAATCCCCTGGAGATCTGGAAAGCCACCCAGGACGTCATCAAGGGCACGCTGGACAAACTCCACATCGACATCAAGGATATCGCGGCGGTTGGCGTCACCAATCAGCGCGAGACCACAGTTGTCTGGGAAAAAGCCACCGGCAAACCTGTCTACAACGCCATCGTCTGGCAAGATACCCGCACAGACCAAATCTGCAACGAGCTTGCCAAAGACGGCGGTCAGGACAAATATCGCACCAAGGTCGGTCTGCCTCTGGCAACCTACTTCTCCGGTATGAAAGTTAAATGGATCCTGGACAACGTCCCTGGCGTCCGCGAAAAAGCTGAAAAGGGCGAAGTTCTCTTCGGCAATATCGACACCTGGGTAATCTGGAACCTCACCGGCGGCCCCAAGGGCGGTGTGCATGTGACCGATGTTACCAACGGTTCCCGCACCTTCATGATGAATCTGGAAACCCTTGACTGGGATCCTGATATGCTGAAGGACCTCGGCATCCCGCGCGCGATGCTCCCGGCAATCAAACCCTCCTCCGAAGTGTATGGCTACTGCCAGAACTCCGGCTTGGACGGTATCCCCGTGGCAGGCGACCTGGGCGACCAGCAAGCCGCGCTCTTCGGTCAGACCTGCTACGATCCAGGCGAGGCCAAGAACACCTACGGCACCGGCTGCTTCATGCTTATGAACACCGGCACCAAACCGATCCAGTCCAAGAATGGTCTGCTGACCACCCTCGGCTATAAGATTGGTAAGGAACCCGCTGTGTACGCTCTCGAAGGCTCCATCGCCATCACCGGCGCCCTCGTGCAGTGGATCCGCGACAACCTCAAGATGATCGAGAAATCCGCGGATATCGAAGCCCTGGCTAAGACCGTGGACGATGCTGGCGGCATTTACTTCGTGCCCGCCTTCTCCGGTCTCTTCGCTCCCTATTGGAAGAGCGACGCCCGCGGCGCCATCGTTGGCCTCACCCGCTATGTCAATGCCGGTCACCTCGCCCGCGCAGTCCTGGAAGCCACCGCTTACCAGACCCGCGAAGTGCTGGATGCCATGAACCTGGACTCCGGTGTTGAACTGAAAGCCCTCAAGGTCGACGGCGGCATGGTCTTCAATGAGACCCTGATGCAGTTCCAGTCCGACATCCTGGGCGTGCCCGTAATTCGCCCGACCGTTGCCGAAACCACCGCCCTGGGCGCTGCTTACGCAGCCGGCTTGGCCGTAGGCTTCTGGCAAAAAGTGGATGACCTGCGCATCAACTGTGGCAAGGACAAGGAATGGGAACCCAAGATGGATGCAGAAACACGCGCCAAACTCTACAAGGGTTGGAAGAAAGCCGTGACCCGCACCTTCGATTGGGTCGAATAGTTCTTAGTTTAGGTTAGAATACAGGGGCGGTGTGATCAGACCAACCGCCCCTGTATTAATTAATCGGAGGAACAATGAGCAAGCAAAGACCGCAAAAGAAGACATCCCCAGCCTCTGCAACCGGCTCCGGATCAGATGCAAATAACGTAAAAAAACAAAGCAAATCCGGGGAAATCAAACCAACGGAGATGAAAGACATTCTCAACAGCCTGCGGGAGCCCTGGATTCAGAAGCGCAGCGCGGTGATTACCATGACGGTGGTCAGCGTAGCCCTGATGGCGCTCGTGGCCTGGAATATTATCAAAGGCAGCGGGAATTGGGGGCAGGGTTTGCTGTGGGGTTTCATCTTTGGCGGAAGCGTCTGGCTCGTTTTCTTCGGCATGACCTGGTTTCATTCATTATTCAATAAGAAGAAGAAATGAGCCTTTCTGTCTTTTGGCTCGCAAAACCAACCAAAGAAGAAGAGGGTTAAGATGGTAAACATCCTTCTGGTTTCACACAGCTTCCAACTCGCGCAAGGCGTTGCCGAACTTGTCCGTCAGATGGCACCGTCAGAAAGCGTCAAAATCGCGGTCGCTGCGGGGATAGGAGAAAACAACCAGGATTTAGGCACTAACGCCGCGGAAATCATGGAAAAACTGATTGAATTGCAATCTCCGGCTGGGATTCTGGTCTTAATGGACCTCGGCAGCGCTCTGCTGAGCACCGACATGGCGCTGGAAATGTTGGAGGAAGACCAGAAGGCAAATATCCGTATGTGCCCGGCGCCTTTCGTGGAAGGCGCTATCGCCGCAGGTGTGCAAGCTAACATGGGAGCGGACCTGGACGCTGTCTATCGCGAAGCCATGTCCGCACTGCTCGCCAAGCAGGAACAAATCGCTCCTGGCAGCGCCGGGCCGCTCGCGATTGAGAAAGCGGCGCCTGAGTCGGCTGAGCAAAGCGAATTTACGGTCGTGGTCAGCAATGCCTCCGGGCTGCACGCCCGTCCGGCAGCGGTATTCGCGAAAACTATCAGCGCTTACGACGCCAAAGTAACCGTCACCAACCTCACCGAAAGCAAAGGTCCGCTGCATGTCAACGGCTTGATTACCGTGATGCTGCTCGGCGCGAAAAAGGGAGACACCCTGCGGATTCAGGCGGAAGGCGCCCAAAAAAGCGAGGTTTTGGCCGCGCTGGCTGAGCTATTCCAGGATAATTTTGGCGAATAGGTATCTGGCATACAAATTGCACGACCTTCGGAAACAGCCCGGAGGTCGTTTTTTATGGCACATGGAAAAAAAACCGCGCGCACGCTGCTGATTCTCTTCCTGCTCGCAGACGCGCTTCTGGTCGCGCTTGTATTCCAGCGTTATACCAAAGTGTCCGCTGTGCCAAAGGAAGTTGAAAACCTGCCAGCGCTCAATCCTATCCACCAGGACGCGGGACAGGCAAAATTCCTCACCGCAGCCCATATGACTTTTCTGCCGATCGCGTTCAGCGGCAGCGAAGGGCATGTTCAAATCCAAAATAATTCAAGCCTGAATATTGACGGCGAAAACCGCAAGATTTTGTACATTACCGGCGAAATCGCGAATTACACGGCTCAAGCCATCTCGCACGTGAGCATCAACGCGGTGCTCTACCCTTCCAACGGCACGAACGCCGTCGCGACCATCCATGGTTCTCCTTTGGCGGCTGTCATCGCGCCCGGGCAAACAGCCTGTTTTCAACTGGCCATGGAAATGCCAGGGAAGTATGAGCGGTATGAACTGAGTATCCCGGGTTTTCAATCCGGAGGTGAGCCAGCCCCAACGCTGGAGCTCGCGGATGTGACTGCCGGGTTTGACAAAGCAAAGAAGGCTTACATTCTCAGCGGAAGAGCGCTTTCACCGGATGACAGCGCGCCTTCAGGCTTGCGCGTAATCGCCACGCTGTACGACAGGGACGGCAATGTGGTTGGCTGCGGGCAAAGCGAGGCGCTGTTCTCTCCGGAGAGCTTATCCGTGGGAGGAGCTTTTAGTCTCAGTTTTCCCTCGCGGGCTGCCCGTACAGCCCGGGAGTACAAGCTGGACCTCACGGCGGAATAGCCGCTGAACTCGAACCACTGCCTCGCTGGGATTTCCTGGTTTTTTGATTGGATTCATATTACCTCTGCTCTTTCGTCATCGCGAGAGGCAGTTTCTTATCCTGAGGGCACCGAAGGGCCTATCTATTCCACCACAAAGATGCTCCGCTTCGGCCTGTGCCCTTTAGGGTATCAACTTGATAAGTATTTCGCCACCGCGAGGAACGCAGCAACGCGGCGGTCTGCCTGTGGACTTTGAAAGGCAGCTTGCCGCGCCCCCTTTTGGATATTCTGAAACCAAAACTATTCCTGCGCCGGGGGACCTGCAATAACGAATCAGGCGTCAGCGCGAGCTCATTTTCGTCACCGCGAGCGCAGCAGGGCAATCTCCCTTTTCAGTTCGTCATCTTGAGTCACGCAGCGATGCCCCTCCTGGCAGAAAGACGCGCGGGGAGGTTGTGTAAGTCCCTGGCATCCTGTTCCGCACGCAAGCGGTCGCAAGGACGACAAAAAACCTCGGGTCATCTTACTCATTGTAAAACGCTAATACACCTGATGCGGCTTCCTTTCATAAATCCCTTGACAGAACACCCGCATACGTATATAGTACAGCCTGTTTAACTATTAAGTGAGGTTAATCGTGTCTGATACTTTATTCCCCCTGATGTATGCCTACGCGGAAAAGGCGACGAGGCTCTCGATGGCCGCGATTCACCAATTCAGCCTTGAGCATGAGCTTTCCGCGCCCCAACTAAAAGCCCTCTTTTTCCTTCAGGACTCGCCGCAAGCCACCATCAATAACGTTGCCGGTCATTTCGGGTTTTCCAAAGCCGCGGCTTCGCAAACCATAGACCGGCTGGTGGAACGCGGGCTGGTAAACCGGCAAATTGACCCCGATGACCGGCGCACAAAGCGCCTTTCCCTCACCGCCCAGGGGAAAGACAAGGTAGCCCAAGCCAGCCAGGCCAGGCGCGCTTGGCTGCACACCCTTATCGATAGCTTTAGCGCCGAAGAGCAGGCCGCTCTTCAGCCAGCTTTCCAGATACTCCTGGAAGGGATGAATAAAGTTTTCTCACAATCAGACAATTCATAAATCCACAATCGGACACATCCATGAAACGACTTTACCCTTATATCAAACCTTACTGGCCGCTCATCCTTTTGGCGTTGGGCTTGCTGTATGTGATGGCCAGCACAGACCTTGCCCTCCCTGATTATCTTTCCCAGATTATCAATATCGGCATCCAGCAAAACGGAATTGATACGACCATACCGGAAGTTATGCGCGCGTCTTCGCTCGAAAAAATCGCGCTGTTTCAATCCGAACAGGAGCGCGCTGAGACCCTTGCCGCGTATCAACGGATAGAACCCGGCACACCAGCCTCCGCGGCTTTGGTGCCCTACTATCCCGGGGCTTCCCTTCAGCCGGTTTACAAACGCAACGCCTTGGACGCGGAAGCGGCAGCTTCCCTGGAGAAGGCGCTGACCAAGCCCCTGGTTGTCCTGTACGGCTTTCAGATGATGCAAAGCAACCCACAGCAAGCCGCCAGCTTTATGGGGCCGGAGCTCGCCGCAAAACTGAAAGCACTGCCAGCCGGCACCGACCTGCTCAGCTTATTCTCGCAGCTGCCAGAGGCTCAGCTGACGCAGGTCAAGTTGGCCATCACGCAGCACCTGAACAGCCTGGACGCAATGATGCTCCGCCAAATGGCTGTCCGCGCTGTCGGAAATGAATACTCCGTTCTGGGCGTCAATTTGCAAAAGAACCAGACGAATTACATCCTGCGCATCGGCGGGCGCATGATTCTGATGGCGCTGCTGGCCGTCGCCACTTCCATCATGGTCAGTTACCTTGCCTCGCGCACCTCCGCCGGCGTTGCCAGGGATCTTCGCGCGGCAGTTTTCGAAAAAGTCTCCCGTTTTTCTTCCGCGGAATTTAATAACTTTACCACCGCCACCCTGATAACCCGCACAACCAACGACGTCAGCCAGGTTCAGCAGGTGATTTTCATGGTTATCCGTATGGCGTTCACGGCGCCAATGATTGGTATCGGAGGCGTCATCCGCGCGATTGATAAAAGCCCGAACATGTGGTGGCTGATTGCCCTGGCGGTTTTCATCCTGCTGCTGTTCATTATGCTGGCCTTCGCGCTGGCGCTGCCCAAGTTCAAGGTCATGCAGTCCCTGGTAGACCGTCTGAACCTGGTTATCCGCGAAAACCTCTCCGGTCTCATGGTGGTGCGCGCTTTCAACAAGCAGTCTTACGAAGAACAGCGTTTTGATAAAGCCAACCAGGAAGTTACCGGAACAATCCGCTTCATTGGCAGGGTTATGACCGCTATGTTCCCCATCATCAACCTGGTCATGACCGGACTGAGCGTGGCGATTATCTGGGTTGGCGCGCGCGAAGTGGCTGCCTCGACGTTGCAGGTCGGCAATTTAATCGCTTTCATGCAATATTCCGCCCAAATCATGTTCTCCTTCATGAACCTCTCCATGCTGTTCATCTTCATTCCCCGCGCGGCAATTTCTGGCGACCGCATCGCGGATGTGCTCGAAACGCCAATCCAGATCCAGGATCCCGCCGAAGCGAAGCAGCTCCCCGAGCCAGTGCAGGGTAAGGTGGAATTTCTGGATGTTGACTTTCGGTACCCAGGCGCTGAAATGGACATCCTCCATGATATCAGCTTCACAGCGCTGCCCGGACAGGTTACCACGCTGATCGGCTCCACCGGCAGCGGAAAATCCACGGTGGTGAACCTCATCCCGCGTTTCTTTGAGGTCAGCAAGGGCAGTATCCAGATTGATGGAATCGATATTCGCGATTTGAACCAACACGATTTGCGCAACCAGATTGGTTTTGTTCCCCAGAAGGGACTCTTGTTTAGCGGGACGATAGATAGCAATATGCGCATCGGAGATCCAACCGCGGAAGAAGCGGCCGTCCGCCAGGCCGTCGAAATCGCGCAAGCGGCGGATTTTGTGTTCAATGAATCTGACGGTTTGGAGGCTGAGGTGGCTCAGGGAGGCACTAACTTCTCTGGCGGTCAAAAGCAAAGACTGTCCATTGCCCGGGCGCTGGTAAAGAAGCCGCCAATCTATATATTTGACGACAGCTTTTCCGCGCTGGATTTTAAAACCGACGCCGCCTTGCGGCAGGCCCTCAGAAAACACACCGGAAATAGCACGGTATTGATTGTGACCCAGCGTGTTGCTACAGCCAAGAATTCTGACCAGATCCTGGTTTTGGATAACGGCAGACTGATCGGGCGGGGTACACACCAGGAATTATTGAAAAGCTGCCAAACCTATCATGAAATTGCCAGCTCGCAGCTTAGCAAGGAGGAATTGGCATGAACAAGCATCCGCGACCTGAGAATAATCAAATGTCGGAAAGCCTCTCCAAGCAAGCCCCTCTGAAGCGCACCCCCCAACCCACCATGCGACGCGACGGAGGCCCCGCCGCGCTGATGCCCGGTGAGAAAGCGCGCAACTTTAAGGGCAGCATGAAACAGCTCCTCAGCTACATGGGCAAATACAAGTGGATAATCCTGCTGGTGATGCTTATTGCCTCAATCTCGATGATCTTTGCCATTTTCGGTCCCAAAATTCTTGGGCAAGCGACAACAGCGCTTTATGAAGGGGTCACCCGCATGATCGCGGGGGACCCGCGCGGTATTGATTTCGCGGAGATCACCCAATTCTTACTGCGCGTGCTCGCGCTCTACCTCGGTTCGGCGATGCTGGACCTCATCCAGGGCTTTTTGATGACGTCCGTCGCTTCGGACATCACTTACCGCTTCCGCCGGGAAATCTCCGAGAAGATAAACCGGCTTCCTCTGAGCTATTTTGACCACATAACACACGGCGAGGTGCTCTCGCGCGTCACCAACGATGTGGATACAATCAGCCAGACCCTCAATCAAAGCCTTTCTCAGATGGTCTCCTCGCTGGTTGGTGTTATTGGCATTTTGATTATGATGCTGACCATCAATGTGCAAATGACGCTGATCGCGCTGACCATTGTGCCCCTTTCCATTCTGATTATCCGCGTGGTTGTCAGGAGCTCACAGCGCTATTTTCGCACCCAACAGGAATATCTCGGTCATATCAACGGGCACATAGAAGAAATGTACGGCGGTCATATCGTCATCAAAGCCTTCAATGGCGAAGATGAAAGCATCGCCAAAATGAAAGACCTGAACGGAACGCTGTATGACAGCGCCTGGAAAGCCCAGCTGCACTCCGCTTTCATCATGCCCAGCATGCGCTTTATTGGCAACCTGGGTTATGTGGCAGTTGCCATTCTGGGCGGCTATCTGGTTACCCGCGGCGAACTCAGCCTGGGCAACATTCAGGCGTTCATTCAGTACATGCGCAGCTTCCAGCAGCCCTTGATGAACATCGCCAACATTTCGAACATCCTCCAGCAAACCGCCGCTGCGGCAGAGCGCGTCTTTGAATTCCTGAATGAAGCGGAAGAACTCCCCGATCCGGTTGCCCCCCTGACCGTGGGCGCGTTGAAAGGCGCGGTGGACTTCAGGAACGTGCGGTTTGGCTATGATCCCGATAAAATTGTCATCAAAGACTTCTCGGTGAGCGTGGAGCCTGGACAGCAAATTGCAATTGTCGGACCAACTGGCGCGGGGAAGACCACGCTGGTGAAGCTCCTGATGCGCTTCTACGAACTGAACAGCGGTCAAATTCTCGTGGACGGTATGGACATCACCCGCCTGAAGCGGGAAGACCTGCGCGGCATCTTTGGCATGGTCTTGCAGGATACCTGGCTCTTTAACGGCACCATCTGCGAAAATATCCGCTACGGTAAAGCGGATGCCAGCGATGAGGAAGTTATTCGCGCCGCGGACACAGCCTACGCCGATCACTTCATCCGCACCTTACCGGGCGGCTATGACATGCTGCTGAACGAAGACGCGACCAATATCTCCTCCGGTCAGAAACAGCTGCTTACAATCGCCCGCGCTGTGCTTTCTGACCCCAGAATTCTTATTCTGGATGAGGCCACCAGTTCGGTCGATACGCGCACCGAGGTGCTTATCCAAAAAGCGATGAACAAGCTCATGCAAGGACGCACCAGTTTCATCATCGCTCACCGGCTTTCCACCATTCGCAACGCGGACCGCATCCTGGTAATCCGCGATGGGGATATCGTCGAGCAAGGCAAGCACGAAGAGTTGCTGGCGCAGAACGGCTTCTACGCCGAGCTGTATAACAGCCAGTTCACCTTGCAAACGAATTATTAACCCATCCTGTATCCCCGTTTTAACTGCGGGGTTTGTTGAACTAACGCAAACCCCGCAGTTTTTTAATGTAGAATAAAGGCATGATCATTACGCTCACCCCAAACCCCAGTATTGATCGGACCCTGAAAATCGCCCGTCTGCGCTTCAATGAAAACCTGCGTACCCACAGCGTGCAAGTGGATTGGGGCGGCAAAGGCTTCAACGTCTCCCGCGCGCTGCGCATCCTCAACGAAGAAACGATTGCCCTGGCATGGGTAGGCGGCGGCACCGGCAAGATGTTGGAAAACGGGCTGCAGGATTTAGGCGTCCGCACGGATTTCGTTTGGGTCCCCGAAGACACCCGCACCAACACCCTGGCGCAGGAAGACGCCGGAGAATGGTATATCCGCCTGATAGAGCCGGGCCCGCACATCCCGCCCGACGCGGTTCAGGCGCTTTTGGATAAAGCTGAAGCCTACGCGAACGCGAACGACCTTTGGGTGGCCTCCGGCAGCCTTCCACAGGATGTGCCCGAGGATTTTTACGCCCGCCTGATTCGTCTGCTAAAAGACAAAGGCGTGCGCATGCTCTTCGATACCAACGATAAACCCCTCACGATTGGTCTGAGCGAAACCCCTTTTCTCGTGAAGCCCGACCTCCCGGAGGTTCTGAACCTCACCGGGATCAATGTTACCAACCACGAGGATGCCAAGCGCGCCGCGCTGCACTTCTTACGCATGGGCGTTCAACACGTAGCCATATCCATCGGGAGCCTGGGAGTCTTGTTGGCTTCACAAAATGTGATTTTACAGGCCACCCCTCCGAAGATGGCGACACACAACGTCACCGGGGCAGGCGCTGCGGTAATGGCGGGCCTGGCTTACGGTTTCTCGCATAACATGCCCCTCAACGAAATCGCGCGTTGGGCGGCCGCCTATGGAGCGGTCGTCATCTCAACGGAACGTTTGTCTTCCACGACGCTCGAGGAACTGCATCAGATGCTGCCGCGCGTAGAAGTACGCACGGTCAATGTGATGTAACCAAGGTATCTTCCGTTCCAGTAAGAACAAACCGGACTAATATTTCGCTATCTGTCTCATCCTGAAGAGAACGGCGTTTGAAGCGCACTAAAGCAATTCATCAAGCGCAAAACTACGAACGCGTCCTGGCAAGCCCGGCCCCCTCCTTGGCGAAAACAGCTCGCTCTGGCATGCATGAGGAATTTGACGATCGCGACGTTACGAATGGGCCAACAACCCGGCCTCGGGTGAGACGCGGCTGCGATAATTCAATTGCGATTTCTTATGGATTATTTGATTGACAGCAAAGCGCGGTTAGATTACACTATTGTGAAACTGTGTTTCATTTTCATTCGTAAACCAGTTTTCTGTTTTGTGCCCTCTTGAGCACAGT
>JAKQFH010000041.1 GCA_029556265.1 Chloroflexota bacterium
CGTCTTTTCGAATACCTACTTATCGAACATCATGCAGGAGGCGTGGAAAGCCGGAGCCACCCAGTGTTTGTCCAAAGCCAATTGCAGTCCACGGCAACTGATTGACGGGGTGCGGAATGCGCTTTTCCCCAATGACGCGCCGGCTACCCTTTTCGCGCCCCCAACCGCGGCTGCCGGGGCTATCGTTAGTTCACCGCTCACGGCGGGATCTCCGGCCGCCGAAACCCATCCCGAAACCAGGGATCGAGACGCCGCCTTTCAAGCCGACCTTCGCAATTCGTTCATCACCAGTTTCCCGGCCACGCTGGCAACCTTGCGCTCACTCCTCCGGGAACTGAATCAGGCTGGAGACGAGCCTGCCCGCCTCAATCCGCTCGGGGAGTTATATCGTCGCATCCATGCTTTGACCGGCAACGCCGGCATTGCGGGCGTGCCCCATGTTGCCCGCTTGTCTGACGCGCTGGAAGCTCTGCTCAAGGAACTCTGCGAAACGCCCCGGAACATCAATGCCTCCACCCTGCGCACGCTCGCGCTGGCGGTTGACTGTTTGGCTCCGCTTGGTGAACAGAGTGTTTCGCCGAACCAACCGCAAACTCCGGCGCCCAGGGTTCTGGTTGTGGACCATGAAACCCTCTCGCGGCGCGCTTTGGTTTACGCTTTGGAGAAGGCAAAGCTCGAGTCGATCAATATAGATGATTCGATCGCAGCTTACGAATTGCTGGCCGGGAACAGCTTCGATTTGATCTTTCTCGACGTTGACCTGCCCGGCCTGAACGGGTTTGAACTTTGCGCCCGGCTTCGTGCATTGCCGGCGCACCAGGCAACCCCCGTGGTGTTGGTTACCAACCTCAGCGACTTTGAAGACCACGCAAACGCTCCGCAGAACGGAGGCAACGACTTTATAGGCAAACCGTTTCTATTCATGGAGGTGGTCGTCAAAGCGCTGGCTCATGTTCTTCGCGGGCGTCTCCCTGCCGTGCAATAAGATTTTGATCCTGCGCGCACGCTGGAAACGCCTTTGCCCCAGGGTTGCGGCTTAAACCGGAACGATTCGGTTGGGTAGCCCAATCACCCGCCCCCGTCCCTTCGGAGCCAGGGTAACTCTAATCGTTCAGGCCATAGCCACGGCGAATCCCTTATTTAGCGAATTCAATGGCATGGCTGTTGAATCCCAAACGTCTTTTGCCAGTGAAATCAATGGCTTACGTATGCGAGGAGGAATGAATCGGAGGCGGAATCTGAAATTGTTATGGCTTAGCCCTAATGCCGTTCGGGAATTTGGAAATGCTGTATTTGCAAGCACTTAGGGCTTGTACCTATATGCGATATGGAGCATTACACTACGGATGCGAAGCAAAACAGCATCCGCCCAGAGTCAAGGCCATGGATTTTCC
>JAKQFH010000001.1 GCA_029556265.1 Chloroflexota bacterium
CCATTGCTCCACACCCAGGGAAGTGCATCATCAAAATCGGTCGAGTAGGTATACATGCCCGTCGACAGCTGACGGACGTTGGTCATGCACTGGGCGGCCCGGCCGGCTTCGCGCGCCTTGCGCAGGGCCGGCAGGAGCAGGGCGGCCAGGATCGCGATGATGGCTATGACGACCAACAATTCAATCAAGGTGAATCCTAAACGCGCAGCACCGCCTCTCTTTGAGCCATACAAGTTCATTTGATTTAACAGGTAGCTATTGAATAACCGCTGCCTTGTTGAATAACACACCCTTGAAAGAACTGCAATCCAACTTGCGCTTGGGTCCGCGAAGCCGGTAACCTTGCTATCCGGCCGGAACATCCTGTAGAATTGGCGTTTGAAACATGCCTGATTCCGAATTTGCCCTGCGCCTGAAACTTTTTAGCGGCGAAATGATGCTGCTGGGAGCGGCGGTACTGCTTGCGTTTGTTTTCTTTGGCGGGGTGGCCTTTGACCTCGTTAAACGTCGCCGCCGGAAACGGCGTCGGTCGCCCGCATCGGGAGGGCCACGAGGGCTATTGCGCGGGTTTTTTAATCGCATGCGGGCTTTGCAGGGCGAATTAAGAAGAGTGCTTCGACGACGTGCCCGGTAAACCAAGGAGCACCGGAACAAGCACCGTTCTTTTCCACGGGTATAGTTCTCATCCCCAAGGGCATCCTTCGTTTTCCCAATCCCGCCGGACCGCATCGCTTCTTCTGCCATGCATCACCCATCTCGAGTAATCAGCCGCGTAACAGCTTCTGGAGCTTCGGCTTGCAAAAACGTAAAAACGAAGGCGCATCCAGTTTGGATTAGGGATTTTGCGCTATCCAAGCGGAGGCTATCGGTTTAAAAAGGGCGTATGCCTGTGCTGATTAAGGGCGGTGAAATCGTCACCGCTACGGAACGCTACGTTGCGGACATTTGGTGCGCGGACGAAACAATTACGCATATCGCACCGAATATCCAGCCGCCTCCGGGAGCGGAAGTTATTGACGCAGCGGATAAGTATGTGTTTCCGGGCTTTGTTGATCCGC
>JAKQFH010000019.1 GCA_029556265.1 Chloroflexota bacterium
GAAAGCCGCAGGCAGGAGCCCGTGGAAAGCGGGGCGAGGTTGGGAAGGCGGAAGTGAGAAAATGCTAGAGTAAAAACGATTCGGAAAAGTGGCCTCGGTTATGTGGGAATGGAGTGGCCTTGGTTAGGTGGGACGTGACAGGAGCCCCCCGAACCGGTGCTTGGGATTATCAGCCAGCGTACCGTGGCCGTGCTGACCGGCTGAACGACACCGCTGCCGTCCACCGCGGTCACGCCTTCCTTGGAATTAAGCTTGACGAAGAAAAGATCGTCGGCTGGCGCGCCTTGCGGATCCTTGATGGAAATATCGACCCGGAAGCCGGTCAGGCCGTACGCCGGG
The DNA here is from genome assembly GCA_029556265.1 of Chloroflexota bacterium. Taxonomy (GTDB): domain Bacteria; phylum Chloroflexota; class Anaerolineae; order Anaerolineales; family Anaerolineaceae; genus Mesolinea. The sequence goes on from JAKQFH010000019.1 coordinate 340, forward strand.
TACTCGTTGACCACCTCCAGCACGGCGTCGAACGCTTCGCGTTCGAGCGCCGCCTCCTGTTTTATCTCAAGTTTCACTTCCGTGCAAAGCGTCTGCGCCCGGAGCGCGCTGGCGCCCGGTAGAAGCCAGAAGGATGTGCAGATCGCGAGCGCGCGCGATAAGATTTTCATATCCCCCCCCCGCTCTCCTTATTTCCCCCCGCCGCTTTCCATGGGATACTTCCTGGCCGCCCACACCTGCAAGCCGCCGGAAAGCACTTTCGCCTCGAACCCTTTTGCCAGCAGCAGCCTGGCGCCGGCCTTCGCTCTTTCGTTGTCCACGTCGTAAACCGTCCACGACTTCTCCTTGGAGAACGACGCGGCGGCGCCTTCAAGGGTTTCCAGCGGGACGTTCACCGCGCCGCTTATATGCGCTATCCGGAATTCCCCGGCCGGGCGGAGGTCTATCACCCTCGTCTCCTTATCGGACAGCCGCTTAATAAGTTCTCCGGCCTGTAGAAACGATATCTTGGGCGAGGGCTCCGGCCGCGCGATACCGCCGCCCAGGTCCACCGGGAATCCACCGGCTTCCCAGGCGGACAGGCCGCCTCCGAGCACCAGAAGCTTTTTGTAACCCAGCGGCTCCAGCGTTCTGGCCGCCAGATGGCTTAAAGGGCATTGATCGTTCCCGCAATAAAACACCAACGCCGCGTCCTTGGGCAGGCCGGCGCGCTCAATGGTGTTGTACGCCGCGTTGACCGCGCCGGGGATATGTCCCTTGGCGAAATCGGAAGCGCCACGCACGTCCACGACGGTCGGCGCGTTACCGGAGGAAAGCATGTCGTTAAGAAGCGCCGGACCTATCACCCCGATCTCGGCGCGCGCGGGAATAGCCAGTCCCGCGAAAAGCAGCGCCGCAGCGGCGATGCGCATATATGTCTTCGGCATTTTTCCCCCTTCGCTCTTCCGGCGCGCCGCAGGCCCCCGCCATGCGGCCGCCATACAAGCCATATTATACTGACTTTTTCACCTAAAAGTCAGCCTGAAAACCGGTCCATTTTTTTCCGACCAGCGCAGGTACGGTTGCCGTTGACGTCATAGCCGTAACTGATGGTGTATTGCTGGCCGCCCACGGTCTGCTGGACCTGCACCACCTGGTTCAGTATACCATAGGTCATGCTTATGGAACTGTCGGGACTGGCTACTGAAAGCAGGTTGCCTACAGGATCATAGGTGTAGGTAATATCCCCCTCGGGCAGGTGCTTCACCGTCAGCCGGTCATTTACGTCGTATTCGAAGGTGATGGTCTGACCTTTGGCGTCGGTGACGCTTGTAAGATTCCCCTTCTTATCATAGGCGAAGCTCTTGGACTGGCTGAGCGGATTGGTGGTGCCCGTCAGACGCTTTTGCAGGTCATACTGGAAACTGGTGGTCTGGTTCTTTGCGTCTTTGACCGAAGCTAAAAGGTCCCCACCGCCGCAGCCCGCGCAGCCACCCGTATAGCCGTATTCCGTTATGCCATTGAGCGCATCGGTCACCTTGGTCAGGTTGCCTTTAATGTCGTATTCGAACAGGGTGAGTTTATTGGACGGGTCCCGAGTCTGCGTAACGCGGCTTAAGTTGTCGCGGGTCAGCTGTGTTATGCGCCCCAATGGGTCCGTTACCTTGCTCAGGGCACCGTAATTATCGTATTCGAAGGCGCTTATATTGCCCAGCGGGTCCCTGGTCTGCGTAACATGGCCGTGCTGGTCGTAATTCATCTTTGTGACGTTATTGAGCGCGTCCTTAACCTCTATCAGGTTCCCATTGAGATCATAATCCATCTTAGTGGTGTTGCCGCGCGGGTCGGTCACCGTCGTGAGAAAGGGATGTTCCTTTTCGGGCGTGTACGTCTGCGCCGGGACCGCTATCGCTATGCTGCCCGCCCCGGGCCCCCCTATGTTGCAGCCGGAAGCGGCCGCCTCGCCGCGGCTGGCCGCGTAACTATGCGAAACGGCCGCCGCTATCTTGTTGGCCGCGGACCCCAGCCCGTAGCGCAGCGTGGTCACGTTCCCCGCCGCGTCCGTCACCGACAGGAGGTTACTGTTGTAATAACTGTATTCCATTTGCGTGGAATTGCCGCGGGCGTCCTTTACCAGGGTGCGGTTGTAATTGCCGTCGTATTCGTATTCGGTTACGGCCCCGTCGGGGCCGGTGATGCCGGTTATTTCGGCGCGGCCGGCGTGATGCCAGTGCTTGTAGAGGGTCTCGCGGCCCAGCGCGTCGGTGAGCAGCGTGGTGGAATCTACGTCGTTATAGAAATAAGTCCGTTTATTGTTGTCGTAGTCTTCCTCGTATTCGAGCAGCCGGCCAGTGGAATCGTAGACGGTGTATTCGTGCGAACCGTTGGGGCGCGTGACTGAAGCCAGCCGCCCGTCCTCGCCGTAGACTTTAGGGAGGGTTAAGCGCGTCCTGTGCAACGGCGGATTGCCCCCGCCAGGGATGGCGCGCTTTGAATTTGTCAAAGACTAAGCCCGGCAATTATGGGCGGTGCTACGACTACAAACCAAACACTTCATACTTGCCGAATCCTTAAAAGTCAAAAGTTAAAACCTGACCCCTTACGCTGATTGTTAACTTCCTTGGATTTTTCCACCTGTGTTATTTCTGTCTTCAGATACAGGATACCGTGTGGTTGCATCACCTAACCAATGAAAATCCGCATTTTCATACGCGATAGTCATTTCAAAGAACATGTCCTCATCTCCGAAGAGAAAACTGGAGACCGAATGCTTTTTATTGCCAAAATCCTGATCTGCCTTTAAGTTTTCGGGAAAAACCTTTGATAAGTTGTAAACTGCAAAATTCCATTTTAATTTAGGGCGTGGCCTGTCTTTACTCGCTATAAATGACAGCTGCGGCGATATCGCAAAAAAATAAATATTTGTAACTATAACTTCTCCGTTTCTCCACTGTTCCCCTTGCGAACCGACATATTGATCAAGCCAAATATTAAATCTAAGTTTGATAGATAAATTCTGCATGTCAAATTCATAATTCTCTAAGACAGCATCTTTAAACCCCTGCGGCAAATTTTTTTCTATATCTTCGAAAGTCATATGTTTACCTCACGAACCGTCACGGCTTAGGCACATGCTCTTATTATAAATATTCGTTGGATCAAAATTCTTTGGTAGAATTATTACCGGGAAGGGACCTCTAAGCCGTAAGAGGTTTTCCCACCATGGAACAGGCATCCGTAAACCTTGTGCATTATCACCAGGCTTATAATGGTACCCGGGATCTGAACCGTTTTCCCAATGCCATGGTCGCTTGGAAATGCGACCTAGTTTATCTCGCGGATCAAATCTAATTTTCTCTCCTTCCGTATTTTTAAACCAGCGATGTCCTCCTTTGAGATTTTTCAATTTATCCTTGGGAACTGGATTATATTCAGTCCACACATTCGGATCTAACCCCGTTGGGTCATTTGGGAACGTAAAGAGCCCAAGACTGTCCACGTAAATAATAGGATTATTTAAAGCATAGGAGTACAAATTGGTGTCGCCGCCGGCAAAACCAATAGGGTCCTCCTGCATAAATTGGCCGATGTCTTTATTGTAGGTGCGATATCTTGAATCGATTAGGCCGGTTTCGGGGTCGTATTCGCGTGCTGTAAATAAATAGGGATTATCAACTGAAGACCTGTCAAAAACGGCGCCTGTATGGTCTTTGATTATGGGTTTGCCATAGGCCTGGTATTCGTAGGTTTCGGCTATAGCTCCGGTCTCGTCGGAAAGCGCTACTATGGAGCCTAGTCCATCTGCGTGGTAATAATAGTTCGTGCCATCGGCTCTTTTTATTACCAAAGGTCTATCAATCCCATAGTCATAAGTAAAAAGGATAATTTGTTGACTACTATCGCTTAAGATGGCAACTGCGTCATAACCATCGTAGACATACGCAAACTTAACTATAGTGGAATCTTTTGTGATAGATTTTTCTATTCGCCTGCCAGCAGGATCATAAGTGATATTTACAATAGTGCCATCAGGCATGCTTATTTGCTTTAGTTGATTCTCGCTGTTGTATTCGTATGTCGTGTGGGCGCTGCTGGCTTTATCCGTCTGGCCTGTCAGATTACCTTTATTGTCGTAGGTGTAGGTATAGCTGCTGTTTTCAAGCAATCTGTTGGCGGCGTTATACTGGTAGTTGCTTATGAGCGCGTCGTTAAGCCTGTTGCCTACGGCGTCATAAGCGAAGGTTTCATTAGGCAACGTGGGGTGGCTGGCGCTTATCAGCCTGTGGAGATCGTCATAGCCGTAGCCGTGGCTGCCGGTAATGTCCTGCATGCTGGTGCGGTTGCCCGCAGCGTCATAGCCGTAGTTGCTGAAGGCCAGGGCCGTGCTGTCGGCCACTTTCCGGTGGAGCACCTGCGTCAACTGGCTGGCCGCGTCATAGGCGTAAGTCGTTTCCGTGCCGTTGGGGTAGGTCAGCCTGGTCCTGCGGCCAAGGGCGTCATAGGCGAAGGTTATCAGCTTTCCGTCGGGGTTGGTCAGGCTTGTAAGCCTGTTCAGGGCGTCATAGGTATAGCTGGTGGTACCCCAGGGGCTAGTCATACTGGTACGGTTGCCGTTGACGTCATAG
>JAKQFH010000020.1 GCA_029556265.1 Chloroflexota bacterium
AAATAGTCTTCCCAACAGTTGTCTTACCGCAGCCAGACTCGCCTACCAAGCCGAGGGTCTTGCCCGCGTCAATGGAAAAGCTGATGCCGTCGACGGCGCGCACGTAACCAACAACTTTTTGCATCAGACCCGCTTTAATCGGAAAGTAGGTCTTCAGGTTCCGCACTTCCAAAAGCTTCCCGCCGTTCCTGGTATCGGAGCGGGGTTTCGTCAAGAGGTTTGTGTCTTCCATGTTCAATCCCTAAACTCTCTGTCGTCAAACAGGTAGCATGAGACAGAATGCGTCTCCGTAATACGTATCTCCTCTGGATAGGGACCATTGCATTTTTCAAAGCGCTTGTTGCATCTGTCCCGGAAATAACAGTAACTGGGCATGTTAATCGGGTTTGGCACGCTGCCCGGAATGCTGTAGAGCCGTCGGACCTGTCGGTTGGACACAGGTTTGGAAGCCATCAGCCCGATTGTATAGGGATGACAGGGCTCCTTATACACTTCCAACGCCTGCCCGCGTTCAACGACACGCCCTGCATACATTACAACAACATAATCCGCCATTTCAGCGACGACGCCCAGGTCGTGGGTGATCAGCATGATGCTGGAATTAATCTTGTCCTTCAGGTCCCGCAGCAAAGCCAGGATCTGGGCTTGGATGGTCACGTCCAAAGCGGTGGTCGGCTCATCGGCGATAATGAGCCGTGGCTTACAAGCCAACGCCATGGTAATCATGATCCGCTGGCGCATCCCACCGGAAAGCTCGTGCGGATACATGTTGTAGACACCTTCCTTGTTGGCGATGCCTACCATATCAATCATTTCAAGCGAAAGGTTTTTAACCTCCTCCTTGCTCATTTGCGGGTTGTGCAGGCTGATAACTTCGTCAATCTGATCACCCGCCCTGAACACCGGGTTCAGGCTGGTCATCGGCTCCTGAAAAATCATGGAAATCTTGCTGCCGCGAATGGTTTCCATCACGTTGGTTGGCGTTTTAGCGATGTCGTACACCTTTTCGCCGGAATCAAAGCGTATCGCGCCTTTCACAATCTGCCCCTGCGGGCGCTGAACCAACTGCATGAGCGAAAGGCTGGTGACGGATTTGCCGCAGCCAGATTCGCCCACGACGCCGACCGTCTTCCCTTTGGGAATGTCAAATGAGACCCCATCCACCGCTTTGACAGTGCCAATATCCGTGAAAAAATAAGTGTGCAAATCGTCAAATTCAACCACGTTATCCGGGTTGCGCATGGTGGTCAGGTATTCAGATTCGGGCACGTTTTTGCGCTTGCGTTCTTTTTCAATCGCGTCGGTAATGCGCCGGTTTTCGCGCGAGATCTGCGCGGATTCCCGGGCGGTAATATGCATCACGTCCTTAGGCTTGGATTTCCTTGAGATTCGTTCAAAGATTGTGTGCTTTCCTTCACTCATTTTCCTCACCTACCTTTTCATCTTCGGGTCAAACGCGTCGCGCAGCCCATCACCGACAAAGTTGAAGCCCAAAACGGTAAGCAGAATGAGCAAACCTGCCGGAATCCACATGAACCAGTAATTGGTCATAACAAACGCGTCCGAAGCAACGTTGATGATGCTTCCCCAGGATGCCAACGGATACTTTACGCCGAGCCCCAAAAAGCCCAGGGTCGCTTCCGAGATGATAATTCCGCCCAAACCCGCGGTCGCGTGGACAATCAGAAGCGGCATAACATTAGGCACAAGATGCCGGAAAATGCGCCGGCTGGTGCGAATACCGGTAGCTTCCGTCGCGACCATAAAGTCCTGTTCGCGCAAAGAAAGGATCTGTCCGCGAACAACCCGTGCCACGCCGGTCCAGCCAAGCAAACCCAGAATAGCCATCAGCAGGAAAATGCGCGTCATAGGCGGCACTTCCAACGCGTCCATCACAGAACCGAAAATCAGGACCATCGGGTAGAAGGGAATACTGTTGAATAAGTCCACAAAGCGCATCAACCCGGTATCTACCCAGCCGCCAAAATAACCGGATATGCCGCCAACCAAGACACCAATTAACACCTCAATGAAGATAACCACGAAACCGACCATCAACGAGACCCGGCCGCCGTACATCAGACGCGTCATCAGGTCCATGCCGTTGTTGTCCAGTCCCAGGGGGTGTTCCGCGGTAGGTCTTTCATACATGCGGATAAGTTCCGTCGGGGTTTCGCGTTTGATGTTATAGGTGACGTTCACCCGCACAATATCATAATCAATCGTAACGCCGTTCTCGGTATACGAAAATCCATTTTCCCTGTTTGTTATCGCCTCGCGAATCACTTTCTTGAAAGGAACGCTCAGGAACAGGGACTGATCCAGCGGGTTCACGATGATATTTGAGACCTCAGCAAATTCCTTCCCATCTTTATCAAAGATGGTCTGATGCCCTTCATCGTATATCACAGAAAATCGCTGACTGTTGAGCGAGAAATATTTCTTCTTATCAGCAATGGCATTGCTGGCAGCAAGCTTGAACGCGTACGAGTTCACAAAGGCTTGATCGGCCTGGTTATAGGCATCAAACACATTTAAAGTCCCCAGGGCAACTTCCATTTCCTGGGTGATCTGGGTTACCTTACCCGACTTCACAATCTGGTACAGAACCCCATCAGCAGTAAACTCATCGACCTTATCTTCGACAGCTTTCGCGTAACCATCCAAAACGGACTGGCTGAGCGGCGTGCCGGTCGTTGAGCGAATGCTTCCAGCCAGCCCTTCCGCGATTGGGTTAAGTCGGAAGATGCGATAGGTGTTGGGGTCCTCTTGCACGTAAGTGAAATTGACACCACCAGAGTTAAATGTGGTCTGCTTTTTCCCCAGCGCGAGCAGGAACTGCGTCCGATCTGCCGCACTGAACTGAAAACCCTCGGCGGCTGTGTAACGCAGCTCGGTGTTATAAGTTGCCCCCGCGAATTCTTTCGTCATAGACCCGATGCCCTTAAAAACTTGCGCCTGGTCGTATGGGGAAAACAGAGGGCCGACGAAAGAAAAGAGGAACATAAATGTCAGAATCACAATGCCTATGACCGCCAGCTTGTTGCGAATGAACCGCTTGAAAACCAGCATCCCCGGCGAGAGAACTTTTACGCGGCGGGCATCGTCCAGAGCCATGGGCTCGTTGGGGTCTTCCAGGTGATTCTTTTCTGGTTCGGTGTTTTCGTTGATTTCGTTATTGTCAATCATGCGCCACCACCGTTAGTTAACTCTGACGCGGGGGTCTACTACCGCGTACATGATATCCGCGAGGAGCAGGCTGACCTGCGTTAAAACAATCAGGAATGTTGTATAGAACATGGCGAAGGGAATATCGCCACGAATAATTGCCTGGTAAGAAACGTACCCAATGCCTGGAATCTGGTAAAGCGTTTCGGTTATCATTGCACCTCCGAACATGGAAGGCAAAAGATAACTCATATACGACACCAAGGGGATCATTGTGTTGCGGAATGCGTGTTTGTTTATGACCACCTTTTCCGAAAGACCTTTGGCGCGCGCGGTGCGAATGTAATCGGAATTCAACACCTCAAGCATGTTCGTACGGGTATAACGCATCAGTCCGCCAACGGAAAGCATCATCAGGGTGACAATTGGCAGCACCATATGATATGCCATATCCCAGACTTTCTGCCAGGGGGTCATGGAATTGAAAAAACGACCGGTCAGACCATACAGGTCAAACCAGCCAAGCTTAATTGAAAACACATATTTTAATATTGTCGCGAGGAAAAAAGTGGGCAGCGAAATGCCCATCAACGCGAAGACAGTAATCGCGTAATCCGTCTTACTGTACTGTTTTGTTGCTGCCAGGATGCCCAATGGTATCGCGATAAAAAGCTCAACAGCAAAGGTAATTACATTGATGATGAAAGAATACCAGACGACCTGGTTGAATTTTTCAGTTACAGGGATACCATAATGCCAGGAATCCCCAAAATTTCCTTTAATCGCGTTGCCAACCCAGCCCATATACCCTGGGATGATGCCTTTATCAAGTCCATAAACTGCGTTTAGCTGGGCAAGCCATTCCTGGTATGTTTTTGTGCTAAGTGGGTTGCTGGCGCGCTGTCGGGCAATAGTTTCAACATAAGAAGAAGGCAGACTGCGAATAACTGTGTAGACTACCATCGCTCCAAAAAAAACGATAAACAAGCCGAGGAACAGCCTCTTCAGAATGAAATTTCGCATGTTGTTCCCTCAATCTTTTTCTACCGCGAATTGCGGGATTATTTCTGATGATGAATGTGTGAGCCCACCCATCGGTGGGCTCACATTCTCTAACAAACTAGCGATTCACCAATGTTTAGCGCATCTCAAGGAGTTCGATGTCGTTCATCCAACCCCAGAAGGTGGTAATGTCAGGTGTAATCGTGTCAATGTTGATGCGCTCAGTGCTGAAAATAACGCAGTTCTGGCGCTGGTAGGTAGGAACTTCGACAGCCCAATCGATGATGATATCGAGAGCCTGCTTGTAGATAGCCTTGCGGAAGTTCTGATCATCGCTCTTGCGGGCTTCCACAATCAATTCATCGAGAGCCGCGTCGCGGATGTGGTAGTGGTTGGAATCAGAGCCACCCTCACCAACAACACCGGAGCTGTGGTAGACCTGGTACATGTCGGGATCGATGGTGGCGCCCCATGCAGCCGTCCAGAGTTCCTGAGTACCCGCATCCAGGGAGTCCCAAAGGATGTTGGTGTCGGCCGGATCATTGATCTTGAGTTCCATACCAATCTTGGCGAGAGAGTCGCGTGCGCCGGTCAGGATTGCGAACGCAGGATGGTCGCCCGTGCCTTGGCCAGGAACAATCACTTCGTAGCTCAGTTTCGCGCCATCGGGGGCGGCGGTGACTTTGCCGTCAGCAACAGTATAGCCAGCAGCCTCGAAGAAGCCCAAAGCAGCCTTTTCTGCCGCAGCGTACTTCTCTTCGGGGGTCATTTCAGCGGTATAAATCGGATTGCCATCAACGTCAACCGAGAACGCAACTTTGTAATCCTCATCGGTCGGCTGAGGTGCGGCCCAGGAGGTATTCGAAATGGGATAGTTAATCACGGAGGCGGCTTCACCATAGTAGCTGTTAATCGCAACGTCGCGATAGACTGCCAGAATGGTTGCCAGACCCTTGCGCAGGTTCTTGGAAGCTTCGGAGCCGGGTTCGCCGCCAACATTCACAGTGTCGGCATTAATACCAGCGTAACCGTAGCCAAGATTATCAACCTTGCTGGTGGTGATGACATTACCGGTGATTTCGCCGTTGCTGTTGTAAGACGCTACTTCTTCAAAGCGGGCGCGGGAACCGGTCATTTCGCCGGCGTCAGCAGTTCCAGTCTGGACGGAAGACGCAACTTCAGAGGGAACGGTTTCTTTGAATTGAATTTCCTTAATCTTGGGAACGCCGCGGAAATAGTACTCGCTCGCTTCAAAGTAGACAACTTTATTGTCGTACTTGATGAACTTGTAGGGGCCAGCGCCCATCGGGGTAGCGGTCAGGCTCTGCTGTTTGGAGAGGTCGCCAAAGTCAAACCCGAACTTGTTGTTCTCGTAATCGTATTTGGCAGCATCGCCGTAATAGTGCAGCGGGGTAACCTGAATACCAAGAATGCTGTAGACAGCCGGGGCTTCAAAACCAGAGGTGGTCACTTCCACGGAATAGTCATCAATTTTCTTGATGCCAGCGATATTCGGGACGCCTTCGCCGCCCATGCTCTCATCCTTGGGGCCCCAGTTGCCGATGAAAGCAGTCTTAGCGTTGCCCAGGATATCGGTGCCGTTGGGGGATTCCACAGCCGCGTATGCAGCCGGGTCGCCTTCGTAAGCGGCATAGGTCTCATTGTAATAATCTTCAATGGTCGGGAAGCTGGTAGTCAGGTCCCAGGTTTTTCCGGAAGGTGCGGTTAAAACGCCATCAGCGACTTCACCAAAACCCCACAGAGCCATGCCGAGCACGATCTGCAGGTCGGGGCTGGCAGCCACTTCTTCGGGGGACTTGCCAATGTAATCCTGAGCGTAGGCATCGCGGTACTTGGAGTTGACAGTATTCACGATTGCCTGGACGTCAGCAATCCAGCCTTCTTTCACGAGAGCCCAGAAATTGTCCTGCTGTTCCGCGGTCCAGGGATCAGAATCAGCGTGAACATGATCCGGACCAACCGCGTAAATGGCGTCAGCCATATCAGCGTACTTTTGATAGACTTCGCTGGTGGTCTGGGTCTGATAGTCCTTCAGGCCGATAATCTTGTAAGAGCCCAGGGTGGTGGAACCAACATAGGAAGGATCCAGGAAGGTGTAATAGGTGAAGATGATATCATCCGCGGTCACCGGGGTGCCGTCGGAGAATTTCAAGTCATGACGCAGCGTGGCGCTGTACTTGGTAGTATCAGTAGCTTCATCATAGTCCACCTCGACGTCCGCTGGACCTTTGTACAGATAGTCTACGCCGTTATAGGGTCGGGTCTCGCCTTCAATTGCGTTGAAGACAATCGCGCCCTGGCGGTCGGTGGTCAGCAGAGAGATTTGGGTCATCCCCGCGACGTCCATGTCATAGGCAGTATCGCCAAAGAAGGGGCTGAATTTTTGTGAAAATTCATTGTAAGCAACCACAAGCGGGGTCGCGGATGCGACTTCGGTTGGGGCTTCGCCAACTGCTTCAGTCGGCGCTTGGGTGGCTTCTGCCGGGGCTTCGGTCGCTGTTGGTTTTGGCGCGCACGCGGCAATCGCCACACCAAGCATCACGAAGACCAACAGAAATGAAAGGAACTTTGTGTATTTTTTCATAACTTCTCCTGTTTTCTCCTATTTTCTCCTAGTTTGCATAGAGGTATAGAGGATTATAGTGCGTTAAAAATTTTCCGTCAATACTTTTAGGATGATTTTCTTATCATATACCAATAATATTACGTGATATTAACATGGATAGCGCGCGTTTTCAGCAGCAAAAGGGTGTTAGCCGCGCAAACCAGAACCATCAGCGCCAGGAATACCAATTCCCTCTGAAGCTCTGCTGCCGTGCCAAACAGAAGCAGATAAGCCAGCTCAGCCAGAACCACCAGCCCATTCAATACCGCCAGCGCCGTGCCAGACTTCTTCATCCGCCCCAGGCTGAGCTCAGCCTGGTCGCGCCGCAGGTGGGTTGTCGCGGACGGCAGTTTTAACGCGCCCGCGCTCAGGTAGACCAGCGGGAAAAAACACAGCACATACGGGACCGCGACATACATCTGGTACATCCCGCGGTTATTGACGAAACCCGCGGCGATCTGGAAAATAACCATCCCAATCAGCAGCGCCCAGGCAAGCCCGCGGTAAGTCCGGTATGCTGCCGCTTCAATGTCCAGGTTGTAGTAGCTTCCGATATATACCATGCTCGTTTTCCCGCGTCCTTTTCCATCGGTCGTGGTAACGAGTTCATAATCTTTCGTGAATCTTCTCACGCGCGCTTCCTTATTACTGATTCTTGCCTGGCATTTCAGCCTTCAGGCTCTCCATTTGATTCCAGAGCCAATTCCCCTTCTGCGCCAGACCGGGGCGGCTAAGCCACAGGCTCAGGTGCGGCAGCAGCCCGGCGGCCGGGTAGGCGGGTGCCAACCCATCGCCCTGCCGCGCGTCCGCGCAAGCCAGGTCAAAGCCCGGATCGGTATAGCCTGCCAGATTGGTGCCTACCCAGTAATTCGCCTCGGCGGGCACCGCGCTGCCGCGATACAAAGCGCACAGCGGCTCACTGCCCGGCTGCCAGGAGGCGAGCGCCAGGTCAAATTTACGTCCAAACAGCACACCTTCAGGCCCCGGCGCGTAAAGCTGCGCCAGCGGCAGCGCCTGCCAGTCCACCCTCACCCCGCAAGCGCCCAACCTCTCAACAATCGCAGCGGCGGCGCTCTTTTGCAAAGCGCTCTGGCTGGTATAGAGCGTCAGATTGAACGGCGTGCCGTCGGGGATGCCCGTCACGCCTTGCGCTGTGCGCGGCGCGCCCGGGTCCGCTTCAGGGTTTTTCCAACCAACCTCATCCAACAGCGCGGCCGGGTCGGCATTGATTGGGGTCACCTGCAGACGCGTCAGGTCGCTGCCCTCAGGCAGCCAATTCGCAAGCAGCTGCTTTGCCAGGCTCTCCGGGGCCAGGCAGGCAAGCACTGCCTTGCGGGTGCGCGCGTCCGAGAAGAAATCCGGGCGGTCATTTGCCCAATAGGTATAGCCGTCATCATAGCTGGCCGGCCGGATGCCAAATACCAGCTGTTCCACCGGCTGCCAGTCTTCCCAATGCAGGTCGGCAAAGGCAGAAAGGGACTCAAGCCGCTCTTTCGGAAGGGCTTCGAGATGATATGCTTTGTCCAACACATCGCAGCCGCCTTCAGCAAGCCGGCGGAGCGCTTCTTCCCTGTCGGGAACGATCAGGAAATTCAGCCGGTCAAAGTCAGCCTGGCTTTCTTCGCCGCCAAAATAATACGGGTTGCGCTCCAGTTCCAGGCGCTTGCCGCTCTCCCAGTTGACCAATCGGTATGCCCCCCAGCCCAACGGGGCGCGCGCGGCTTGCGGATCTCCCGCAATCGCGGCCAGGTCGGCGGCGGCAAATTGGCGCGCGGGCAGCGGCAGCCAGAAAAACGGCGCCAGTTCCCGCGGAGAAAACCCGGGGACACCCAACCAGACAGCCGTGCGCTCGTCAGCCGCTGTGAAAGAAATGGTCCGATCCAGAGCCCAGGCTCCCGCGGGCAGCGCTTCCTGTTTGGCGAGCTGATAAGAAAAGACAGCATCCGCGGCGGTGAGCGGTTCGCCATCAGACCACAGCGCGTCTGGCCGCAGCCGGAATTCCACGCGGGTCTGGTCCATCTGGAACTCACCGCTTTCCCATTTCTGGGCACAGTCGCTGGCCGCGCAGCCAGCCGGGCGCACCAGGATGCCTGCCTTGAACACGCTCAATTCGCCATACGCATCCACAACCACATCCCCGGGCTGCACCGCGATGGGGACCAGGCTGACGCCGCCGTTTTCCAGGCTGGGGTAAGCGTTCAGGATGGATTCCGAATACGCTCCATCTCCGTCAGCCTCAAACGGACCATCGTACAATGCCGCGAATACGGTTGCTTTCGAGCCGCCTGTGTGTCCGTCATAGCGGTACAGGCTGGCGGGTTCTTTCGCCAAACAGACATTCAGCACTTTGGGCGGAGCCGCCGTTGCGGTGGGGGTCAGGGTCGCGGGCGTTTCCGGGCCGGGCTGCTCGGTGGAAGTCACAGCGGGAATTTGCGCGCAGCCAGCAGCCAAACTCAGCGTCAGGAGCCCCAATACAGCCTTCGCCGCAAAGCCTGCCAGCGCGCGCTCAGTCAAATGTTTCAAAGTCAATCTCCTCATCTTCAGCTTGCACCACTTTTCCGCCAAAGCGCAGGCGCAGGTAAGAATCGTACCGACGCGGGTCAATCTGGCCGTTCTCTGCCGCTTTGCGCACAGCGCAGCCGGGTTCATGGCTGTGAGTGCAGTCATTAAACTGACAGTTGGGTACCAGCGGGGCAATTTCGCGGAAATACGCGTCCAATTCCTCATCCTGGATGTCCCACAGCGCCAAAGTGCGCAGCCCCGGCACATCCGCCAGGTAGCCGCCCGCGTCCAGCGGGAAAAGCTGTTTGACCTGCGTGGTGTGCATGCCCTTCCCCACCAATCCGCGGCTGACGGCTCCCACTTCCTGCGCGAGTCCGGGCTGCACGCTGTTGAGCAGGCTGGTTTTACCCACCCCGGAAGGCCCGGCTAGCGAGTTAAGTTTGCCCTGCAGCCGGCTTTTCATTTCGGGAATGCCTTCACCGGTCAGGGTGGAGGTGTATATCAGGTCGTAACCGATGCGGCGGTAAACCTCAAACAGCGCCTCCGCCTGGGCGCGCGTCACCAAGTCCAGCTTGTTCGCCACGATGACAGCCGGGATTTCCTGTTTTTCCGCCACGACCAGAAAGCGGTCCAGCATGCGCAGGCTGGGGTCCGGCTGGGCGCAGGCGAACACGAGCACCACCTGGTCGGGGTTTGCCAGCAGGATTTGTTGGTATTCGTAGTTCACGCCCGAGAGCTTGCGTGAGAGCACGGATTTGCGCGGAAGCACCCGCGCGATGCTGCCGCTGCCGTCCTCGTGTTTCTCAATCAGCACCTGATCGCCAACCGCCACCAGGTCGCCCTCAGCGCGTCCGCGGCGCAGCTTCCCCCTGACGCGGCAAAGCACATCCCCCCGAGCGGTGTGCACTGTCATGTAACCTGCCTGGGAACGTATCACCAGCCCTTGCAGCAGGTTTTGGCTGGAATTGCCAGAGGTCTGTTCAGAAGCCATCGCGAAGCCTAAGGTTCGGGGGTTTTGGTTGCCGGTATATACGGAGATTCCTCCCAGGGCATGGTGCCGCCAGCGTTGTTGTAATTGGAGAAATAGAGTTGGACCACCCTCCGGAAAAGCGGGGCGGCCATTTCAGAGCCTTCGCCCGCGTTTTCAAGGATGATCGCGACCGCGATATCCGGGCGGTTGGGGTCTTCATTAAATGTGTAGCCGGCAAACCAGGCATGTGAGTCTCCGGCCGGATTTTCGGCGGTGCCGGTTTTTCCGGCGATTTTCACGCTGAGCCCGCGGAACTGATAGGTGGCGGTGCCGCGCGTGTTGCGTACCACCATGACCATAGCCTCCTGAATCGCTTTCAGGTTCTCGGGCGTCACCGGCAGATGTCCGTTGATAACCGGCTTAAACTCATACACGGGGGCGCTGCCGTCCACCGGCACAATCTTTTCCACGACGGTAGGCTTGTAAAGCGTGCCCCCGTTGCCGACCGCGGCCACAAACGCCGCCACTTGCAGCGGGCTGACCTGCATCGTCCCCTGTCCGATTGCCAGCTGCACATTCGCGGACACAGAATCCGGCTGCTCCAGCCGGCCCTCGAATTCGGGGATTTCTATCCCGGTCTTTTTGCCGAGCCCAAAGCCAGCAGCCACATCCGCGATAGCGCTTTTATAGCCATCGTTCCAGAGCGTCAGCCCGATATGCCAAAACCAGGGGTTGCAGGAACGCATCAAGCCATCTTTCAGGCTGAGCATGCCCGAAGCGCCAAAACCGCGCGCATAAGTCCAGTCATAGAGCACGGTGCCGGGCAGTTCGGTCCATTTGTCATCGCAGTAATAAGGATAGTCCGGGGTAAACACGCCTGTTTCCAGCGCGGCTGCCATGGTAACAATCTTGAACACTGACCCAGGCGGATATACCCCCTGAGAAGCGCGGTTGTAAAGAGGCAGCTGTGGGTCTGCCAGCACGTCGCCCAAAACCATGCTGTTGTAATTCACGGGTTCAAACAGGTTCGGGTTGAAGCCGGGGTTGGACACCATCGAAAGGACTTTGCCGGTGTCGCGTTCCATTACCACGATCGCCCCAAGCTGATTGCCCAGTGAGCGCTGCAGGTAATACTGCAGGGTGCTGTCGATGGTCGTGGTAATTGACGCGGCTGGTTTGGGTTTGGCAGAGGCGAGTTTGGTGACCACCTGCCCCTGAGGGTCCTTGACATACAGCGAAGCGCCGTGGGTGCCCGCCAGGTATGCCTCCCCCCATTCTTCCAGCCCGCTCGCGCCAATCTTTTCATCCCCCCGATATCCCAGCCGCTGATATTTTTCCAGTTCTTCCGCCGATATTGAAAGGACATATCCGATGACATGCGGCGCGATACCGCCGTCGTAGTAGTAACGTGAGCGGAAGGAGCTCATCAACAAACCGGGGTATTGCGTAAGCCGGTCGCTGTATTTCTGCGCCACCTTGGCGGAAACATCCCCCACAGCCACATACCAATCCGCGCCGGCGTATTGGTATTTTTTATAGATAGAATCTGAGCTGACGCCCAGGATATTCGCCAGCAAACTGAGCATGCTGGCTTCTTTATCAGGGTCAATCTGCCCGGGGATGACTCCCAAAGCCACCGCGTCATCCTGAGCGACCAGTGGATACCCGTAAATATCATACAGGTTGCCGCGCGCCGGGATTTCGTAAGTCAATTCCAGCTTATTGCCGCCCGCTAGCTCCGGCAAAATCATGCTGACGTCCCACTGCACCTGCCAGCTGCCGCCTTCCAGGCTCATGTTGATAATCGCGCTGCGGGTAATTGTCCCCAGCAGCGTCGTGGTGTAGCTGATTTCGTAGTTCACCTGTGCCGTAGAGGGCCGCACCATGCTGGAAAGAATGGTGTAATTCATTTCCTGCATGGTCATGGCGACGTCGGCATTTTTGTGCTGTTTTTCAAAATCTTCCAGGGTCAGTGAGTCGCGGCTGAGCGCGCTCAATCTGGCGTACATTCCCTCATAATCTTCAGATTTCCAGGCGTCCAGATATGCCCTGGCGGCGCTTTCCGCGTCCGGCACCTGAGAGAGCGCGATAACCGGCGTTGGCAAGCCTGATTCCGGGGTGGGAGTTGGCGCTTCTGTTGCGGGCAATTTCGCACAGGCGCCAAGCACAAGCGCGAAAACCAAAAAAAGCATAAGGGTTCTTTTCATGTTCATATCAGACCACAGCCCAATTTTCCGCATTACAGCGGGCGAGGATACCGGGATACACCTCGCATGTTATTCCCAGGTGCTGCTGACAGCGGCTTGGGATGTCCGCGTCAAACTGCAGCCCGGCCTGCCGAAGCAGGCAAAACAGGTGACATAAGGGCAAACCCAACACATTCGCGTAACAACCCTCCAGGCTTTCGACGGGATGAAAGGCTTGATGCTGAATGGCATACCCGCCGGCTTTATCCCGATAATCGCCGCTGGCAATGTACGCGTCCATTTCGGCGCGCGTGTATTGGCGCATGCGCAAGCGCGTCTCACAACAAGCCGCCCACGCATGCCCATCCTCGCGCAGATGGAGCGCGGTCAAGACCGTGTGGTCTTTGCCCCGCAGTTCCATGAGCCTGTCCGCCGCCGCCTGCGCGTCGTCCGGCTTCCCCATAAGGCTGCCGTTATACGCCACAACCGTATCCGCGGAGAGAATCAGCGCGTCTGCCTGCACGGCAATATTTTTCTCGCGCGCCAGCCTTTGCACATAAACCTGAGCTGTCTCGCCGGTGTGAACATGCTCATCAATGTCAGCGGATTGGCATGTATATGGAAACCCGAACATACTCATCAACTCTCTGCGTCGGGGAGACGCGGACGCCAGAACAAGTTTTTGCTCTTTCATAACGAAAAAGATTCTAACATAGATGAACGCGGCGTTTTCTTTGAATAAATGGATAAACTCAGCGCCTGGGGTATGGGGGTTGGTCTGTTATTCTTCGCGCCGGATGACGAACGCGTCAAAGTCGCGCGCCAGTGCCGTGTTTGGGAAAATCGCGCAAGCCTCAGCCAGAATGTCTTCGTCGCTGTAGCGCCGGGAAACGTGCGTGAGAATCAGCTGTCCTACCCCGGCCCGCTTTGCCAGCTCAGCCACCGCTCCGGCAGTGGTATGTCCAAACTCTTTTGCCATGTCGGCTTCTTCTTTCAGGTAAGTTGCTTCAATCACCAGCGCGTCAGCCCCGCGCACTTGCTCCAGGAGCCGTTCCGGCTTGCCAACATCACCGACCACAACCAGACTTGTGCCGGCCTTTTCAGGGCCCAGCACCTGATCGGGCTCTATCACGCGCCCGTCGGGTAAAGTGATTGCTTTGCCCGCCACCAGGTCTTTTCGCCAGGGCCCGGGGTTGACGCCGAGCGCTTCCGCTTTTTCCGGCAAAAAAGGCCGGCGCGGGAATTCATCGAAGCGAAAACCCAACGAAGCAGAACCGCGGTGTTCCACCTGAAAAGCCCGCAGCGAAAAATCTTCGGTTTCAAAAATGAGCCCCGGGCTGATATCCAGCAGATTAATCGGCATCGGGGTTTGCGCCCCGCGCAAGACCACGCCGTTGATCAGGTCGTCCACGCGCTCCATGGTGTGCCGGCTGCCGTAGATATTAATCTCCTCAATGGCTTCCCAGCGCATAAAGGTTGAAACAAGCCCCGCCAACCCCAGGATATGGTCCAGATGCCCATGCGTCAGCAGAATATGATTCAGGCGCTTAAAGCCAATTCCGGATTTCAAAATCTGGCGTTGGGTGCCTTCGCCGCAGTCAACCATAAAGCGGTGCTCGCCGTGTTTGACCACCAGTGAAGAAAGCCCTCTTTTAATGGAGGGCGCGGAAGCGGATGTGCCGAGAAAAACAAGTTCAAACAAAGGGAAGGCTTCCTCCGTCAGGCAGCGCTACTTGCGGCCGCCCGAAACCTGACGCAGCAGCCCCAAAGCGCCCAACCCAACCTGCAGCGCCTGAGAGGCCGTCACCGGTGTGCTTTTTCCGGCGGCTTCCGATTGCTTGATTAATGTTCTGGCTGCTTCAAAACCCAAAAGCGCGCCTAAAGCTGTGCCAATGACCAGGGTAATTGTTTTAATTGAGGATTTCATCTGACTTTTCCTTTTAATAACCTGTGGCGTAATTCCGCCAACACATAACCAAATTCGGCTGATTTCTGCCCGATAGCGAGGAGCGGATTAAGCACCTCCCGGCTGCCTTTGTGGACCGCCGAGCTGACGCTGCTGAAGACCGTCTGAACCTGTTTGCCCGCGCCTGGCAGCCATGCCGTGACTTTCGCTGTTCCGATTATCAGCGCGACAAAAACCAACAGAAATACCAGGAGGACCAGGAAGGCCGGAAGCGCGATAACCACCAGCGCTGCCGCCGCCAATCCTTCCGTGCTGCTTCCAATTTCACCGGCATATACCAAAAGCAGCACAAAGCTTACAGTCAGTAAGACGCACACGAGAATCAACGGAAACAATATCTGCCAGAAGTTTTCCCGCGCGTGGTTTTGTTCCGGCGTGTATACTGCCGCGTCTGACCTGTCGGATTTTTTCATAGGAATATTGTAGCATGAGAAGCTGAAAAAACCACATTTCCCAGGTGGGCGTACAAACAGAAACCGGGAATTGTAAAAATTTAATGTATAATATATAAATATAGAACATGAATTGCCCGTGAGTTCGCGAAAGCGTACTCATGGAGATCATGGCTTTGAGGACCTGGCGTTTGGTCGCTGGTCTTGCTTGGATAGTTAACTGCCGGATTTCCGGCTTATAAATTGGTACAAAATGCGTGATTCAGGCTTGTTTTCTAACGATGCGTTGAGGGGCTCTTTTGGAAGTTTATAATTCACCCCGGGTCGTCTGCGCGCGGTGCCAAGGCACCTTCAGCGCCCGTTATGCAAATGAGATAATCCGATAAGCACTGTACCAAGATATAAATCAGTCCAGAGTGTACGCGCCGCGCCCGGGCCTGGGCAAAGCGTTTGATTCCGGATTACATGCTGTCATCAAAGCCGTGGTCTCCAACTGACCATGGCTTTGTTGGATTAAATGGAAAAGGAAATTACCGCAATCGAAGCCCAAAAGCGCAGCCGCCAGCGCGTAAACATCAGCCTGGACGGTGAATTCGCTTTCTCGCTCGACCGTCTGACCGCCGCCTGGCTTAAACCCGGGCGAAAGCTTTCGGCGGAGGAGATTAGTCGGCTTCGGGAGCAGGATGAGGTCGAAAGCGCGCACACCCGCGCGCTGCACTTCCTCAGCTTCCGCTCCCGCTCCACGAAAGAGATGCAGGATTATCTGACGCGCAAAGGCTGCAGCCCAAAGCTTATCGCCTCCGTGCTCGCCCGCCTGGAAGAAGAAGGGTATCTCAATGATGCCCGCTTTTCCCGGGAATGGGTCGAAAACCGCAGCGCGTTCCGCCCGCGCGGCATCAGCCTGCTCAGGGCCGAACTGCGCGGCAAAGGAATCCCCAACGATGTCATTGATACCACTCTCACCCAGGCAGACCTGTCGGAAGGCGAACTGGCGCTCAAAGCCGCCGAACGCGTTGTGGGGCGTTATGCCGCGCTTCCGCAGGAAGCTTTTCGCCTGCGGCTGGGTGCCTACCTGCAGCGCCGCGGCTTCTCCTACAGGACAGCCTCATTGGTGGTGCAGCGCCTGTGGAATGAAACGCGAAACTCCACAAACGGGCAAGCACAACATAAGAATATGGAGTAATTGAAAACATGGAACACCTTAATTTTTTCGCTCAGGGCCCCATCCTGAGAGACACACCAGGGACCCTTCTTCTCGTCCTGGCTTTCGCGCTTGGTTTGCTAATCGGCTTCGTGATTTTCTCCGTCTCGCGCAAGCAGAAAGAAGAAAAACTGCGCCAAACCGCCAAAGATATCCTCACGGCAGCCGAAGAACGCGCCAAACAGACCGAGCTGGACGCGAAAGACTCAGCCCTCAAGATTATCCGGGACGCGGAAATCGATTTGCAGCACCGCCGCAGTGAACTGAGCAAGGAAGATGACCGCCTTGTTAAGCGGCGTGAGGAACTTGACAACCGCTGGGACCAGATGCAGCAGCGCGAGAGCTCGCTGAGCAAACGGCAGAGCGCGCTTGACCGCCGCGCCAACGAAATTGAAAGCCTGGCCTCCCAACGCATTGAAGAACTGCAGCGTGTTTCACAGATGAGCACCGAAGAAGCCCGCAGCCAACTGCTCGAAGAAGTCACCCAGGCATCCCGCGGAGATATGGCGCGCATCATCCGGCAATACGAAGCCGAAGCCCGCGAGATGGGGCAGGAAAAGGCCCGTGAGCTGATTGCTGATGCCATCCAGCGCGTCGCGTCCGACCGTGTCGCGGAGGTAACCACCTCCCTGGTGGCGCTCCCCAACGAAGAAATGAAGGGGCGCATCGTCGGCCGCAACGGGCGCAATATTCGCTCCTTCGAACAGGCTGCCGGCGTGGATGTGATTGTGGACGACACACCCGAAGCAGTAACGATTTCCTGTTTCGATTCTGTGCGCCGCGAAATTGCCAGACGCACCCTCAGCCGACTGGTAGTAGACGGACGTATCCACCCCGCCTATATTGAAAAACTGCTTAATGAAGAGCGGCAAAAAATGGATGAGGACATTCTTAAGGCTGGCAGCGATGCCGCCTATGAAGCCGGCGTGCACGGGCTGCACCCGGAGATTATCAAGAAGCTCGGTCGGCTCAAGTACCGCACATCTTACGGTCAGAACCAGCTGGCGCACGCGGTGGAAACCTCTAAAATTGCCAGCGTGCTTGCCTCGGAACTCGGCGCGAACGTGGAAGTCTGTAAAGCCGGCGCTCTGCTGCACGACCTGGGCAAAGCGATGGACCACAACACCGAAGGCACCCACGCGATTATCGGCGCGGAGTTTGCCAAGCGGCACGGCGTGAGCGCTGCGGTTGTGAACGTCATCGCCTCACACCATCACGAAGTAGAGCAGGGTTCGGTCGAAGCAGTTATCGTGGAGGCTTCGGATGCAATTTCTGGCGCGCGCCCCGGCGCCCGCCGTGAGGATTTGGAACAATACATTAAGCGGCTGAAGTCTCTTGAAGCGGTTGCCAACTCGCATAAAGGCGTGGAATCCAGCTTCGCGATTCAGGCCGGGCGTGAAGTACGCATCATAGTGCGCCCGGATGAGATTGACGACCTGGCCGCGCACGAGATGGCGAAAGAAATCGCCACCGAAATTGAGGATACGATGCAGTATCCCGGTCAGATTCAGGTGACAGTCATCCGCGAGACACGCGCCGTAACTTACGCCAAATAAGCAGCCTCGTGAATCAAAGAGTCCCCGGAATATCGGGGGCTTTTTGATTCGCGCGTTTCCAATCCTTTCCCTGCCATCTGTATTTTATCGACCATAGTCGACAAAATAACAGAAAACCTATTTTTATCGAACAAAGTCGATAAAATATTGATTTATTACTTTTTATCGACTATAATCGACAAAAAGGAGCTTGTTATGATCCAAAGAAACCTCTACCTTAGACTAATTCGCCCTTTTTACGGCAAACCAGTGATAAAGGTTCTTACCGGGCTCCGCCGCTCCGGCAAATCGACAATGCTGCTTCAAATAAAGCAAGATCTTCAAAAACAAGGAGCAACAGAGAATCAGTTTTTTGAGCTCAATCTCGAGGCGGTGGAAGGGCTTAGGCTCGCCAATTTCCAAGACTTGATCGCACTGCTGACCAGCTTTTTTTCCAAATTAAGACCAGCAGAAAAAGGCTACGTTTTTTTGGATGAAGTTCAGCTTCTACCCGATTGGGAAAAAGCTGTTAACGCCTGCAATGTTTCATTCAATGCTGATATTTACATAACAGGATCAAATGCCAGCCTCCTTTCAGGCAATCTGGCAACACTCCTTGGTGGTAGGTATGTAAGCTTTCAAATTCACCCTTTTTCATTTTTGGAATTTACTGAACTGTTCTCTCCTCTCAATAAGCCCGTCCCAGAACTATTCCAGGATTACCTGATTTTCGGGGGCATGCCGTCTCTACAGTATTTGGACCTGAAATACGACCCTTCAATGCAATTACTTCGGGATATCTATAACACAGTAATCCTGAAAGATGTCGTTAGTTACGGCCAGATTCGCGACCTGGACCTATTGCAGCGCGTTATCTTGTATGTGCTAAATAATATTGGGACCATCTTTTCTGCCACAAGCATCAGCAAGTACTTCAAGAGCGAAAACCGTTCGGTCCCAGTTGATACAATCCTTTCTTACTTATCGCTTTGTGAAGACGCATTCTTCATTAAAAAAGTTAGGCGTCAGGATCTACCTGGAAAGAAGTTATTAACAGTGAATGATAAGTACTTTGTTGCTGATCACGGTTTCCGTGAGTGCCAGCTCGGCGGAAACCAGGCTCATATTAAAGGTGTGCTGGAAAACATTGTCTATTGGGAATTATGTCGGCGCGGCTTTGAAGTTCACATCGGAAAGCTGGCAGACAAGGAAGTGGATTTTGTTGGGCACAAAGATGGAGTAACTTCCTATTACCAGGTAGCCTATCTGCTAGCAGATGAACACACGATTTCCCGGGAATTTGGGGCATTGTCGAGTATCGAAGACAACTATGAGAAGAGCGTGCTCTCGTTGGATCATCTGGACATGAGCCGTGGCGGGATTAAACATCGTAATATTGTGGAATGGCTTTTAGAAAGCTAAGTACCGAATTTCATTAATAACCGAAAAGTGAAAGGGCTTTTCATCTCACCAAGACTTGAAGCCATTCTATAAAGCCTTGTTGGCAGGTGATTAACTTAAATATGGGTTGTGAACTTTTTCATACCCCACGCTGGTTTCCGGCCCGTGGCCGGGGAGCAGCCTGGTCTCCTCCGGCAGCGTGAAAATTTGCGTCCGGATTGCCGAGATAAGCTGCGGGTGATTTCCGCCCGGCAAATCCGTCCTGCCAATGCTCTCGCGGAATATCGCGTCACCCACGATAGCCGCGCCTGCCTCGGCGCAGTAAAAAATGACCGAGCCCGGGCTGTGCCCCGGCACCTCGCGCACCTCAACCATCAACTTTCCGCCGTCCGGATTCAGCTTCAAGCGCTGCCCCTGGTAGAACGGGACATCCACTGGTGGAAGCGGCGCGGATCGAAAGCCAAAACTGAATCGCTTTCCATAAGTTCGCACCCAATCCTGCGCGTCAGGATGCATGCCCACCAGCGGCGCCGGAGAAAAAAGCTCCCGCAGAGCTGCCGCGCCTTCCGTATGGTCAAAATGACCGTGGGTCAGCCAAATTTGTCGCAAAGTCCAGCCGCGCCGTCGGATTTCATCCGCCTGCCGCCGCGGTTCAAAAGACGGGTCAATCACCACGGCTGCTCCGCTCTCCTCATCCCCCAGGATATAAACATTATTCCCCAATGGTCCCAGCGTCAGACTCGCAATCGTAACTGTCATAAGCCTTTCCTTTACCTGCCGCTCCGTGTTAGCAGCGTCTCAGCCGCGCGCCGGCCTGGTCCGCGCGTCCAAAGCGTCAGGGTGAGGCTAAACAAGAGCACCACCGCGCCCACTCTGAAAACCAGCGAAGGGTTCCGGTCATATAAAAAACCCGCCAGAATCGGGGTCAGAATCAATGCCAGGCTGTTGACAGATTCCACGACCCCAAAAGCCAGCCCAAGTTGATTCTTACCCACAATGGGTTGGATGAAAGCCACGCTCAGCGTGCGCGACAGACGGAAGCCGCCCATCAAAAAATACGCCAGCCCATAATATCCCATTCCGCTGCCTTTCCAGAGCAGCAGGCTGACAGCCAGCAAAGCTGCCTCCCCGGCAATGAACGCCGTCAGAGCGGGCAAATGCCCCAGAGTCAGCGCGAAAACCGCGTTCCCCAGGTTTTGGAAAGAGCCAAGCTGGCCTATGGAAGTGAGGCTCAGTCCGCGTTCATTTTGCAAAAAGTTTGCCGCCAATGGGATTGGCAGGTAAGTGGAAAACATAATCATCAGGATTAAGCCCAATGACATCACGAAGCGCGGGTTGCGCAGCAGCCCGGGTTGGGGTGCGGATTCGTCGTGCTTTTCAACCGGCTGCTTGCGGATAAACAGGACTATCACCGTGGAGATAAAAAACATAACTGCCGTCAGCCAATACACACTGCGCAGGCCGAAGCGTTCTCCGATCATGCCGCCAACCAGCGGGCCAATTACGGCGCCAATGCTGAATCCAGCTGCGGTGAAGGTCACAGCCCGCCCCACGGTCCAATTACCGCGCGCGTGGGCAATATAACTGTTCATCGGCGCGAGCACTGCCGAGGTGAGCCCATAGAGCAGCAGACCAATGACAAAACCCCGCAGGCTCCTCGCGGAAGCCATCACAAGCGAAGAGACCACGCCCATCCCCCACGAAAACCACATCACCGGACGCCTGCCGACGCGGTCTGCCAGGTAACCGGAAGGGATTTGCGAAAGGGTCATTCCCACGGCGTTGATACCAAGCACCGTCCCAATCATAATCGGGTCTGCCCCCAATTGCTGAATGTACAGCGGTTGAAAGATGTAAAACAGCCCTTCGCCAATTCCCCAAATTAACAAGGAAAACGTTACCAGGTAGAGGTCGCGGTGTTCTTTCATATTAATTCTGCTGATAATCGTAGGGCAGCACTTCGCGCGGCAGGTTAGTCAGGCTGTACGCGCCCTCATCAGAAATGACCAGGTCGTCTTCGATGCGCACGCCGCCCAAACCAGGCAAATAAATCCCCGGCTCCACCGTAAAGACCATACCAGGCTCCAATGGCGTGTCATTGTCCCCGCGAATGTAAGGCGCTTCGTGGGCTTCTATGCCCAGCCCGTGCCCGGTGCGGTGGGTGAAGTACTCCCCGAACCCGGCGGAATTAATTACCTCCCGGGCAGCCCTGTCCACCGCGCTGGCGAGCTGGTTCGGACGGGCAGCCGCCCGTCCGGCGGCGTTGGCAGCCTGCACAACAGTCCCAATCTGCAAGAGCTGTTTGGGTGCCACTCCCACGGTAAACGTGCGGGTGATATCGGAGAAGTAGCCGTCCACGCTCGCGCCCCAATCGAAAAGCAGCAGATCGCCCGCACGCAAAACGCGTTTGCCAGGTGAGGCATGCGGATTGGCGCTGTTTTCGCCGGAGCTGACAATCGGCTGAAAGGGCAGTTCAATATCCGACCCGGCGCGAAAGAGCGCGATAACCAGTTCGGCGGCAATTTGTTTTTCTGTCTGCCCGGGGCGCACTGTTTTCAGCGTCTCCAGGAGCGCCGTCTCGGCCACCCGGGCTGCCTGCTGCATTTTTTCCAGTTCGTCCGCTTCTTTTCGCAGGCGCAGGCTCTCAAAAACAGCGCTGCCGTTTATAAAACCGCAATCGGGCGCGGCGGATTGCAGGAAATCCAATTCCAGAAGGCGTAAGGTGCGCGGCTCTACCGCAACGCGCGCCTGCCGGATGCCAAGCGCGTTGAAAGCATTCGAAAAGGCTTCCTGCCAGGTGGACGGGTTATCCGGGTAGGGGAAGGACGATAGTTCTATCCGAGCGTGGGTCAGCTGCAGCTGTTCCAACTGCGGAAGCACGAGCGCCGCCAAGCCAGAGCGCGCCACGAGCAGCACGGTCGGGCGCTCCATCAGGTGCATACGCATGCCAGTCAGATAAGTGAAGTTGGGCCCAGGGTTAATCGCCGCCGCGTCAAAATCATGCTGGCGCATCAGTTCAAGCAATCGGGAAAGTTTGTCTGTCATTTCGCCCTCCGGAAGGTGATTGGTGCTGATTATAATGCAGCCCGTGCTCAGCACGCCTGGGAATAACACCGCCAGAAGCCCGGGAAAGAGCAGCCAAACCCGACGGCCGGGCAGCCGGCAATTCCAGAAAGCTCACCTGGCGCGTTGAGGAAGCGCAAATTCCAATCAATAATTGCTTTCGATGGGGAATTAAAAGCCTCGTCCGCTGCATTTTTCCGCGGTAAGGCGCGGCGGATAAGCCTGCCAGCCCACCCGCGCCATCACGGGACGCGCTGAAAACGCGACCGCGTCCGGCGAACCCGCCGTCGGTCGTTTATGCCGGCTTTATTTTTTCAGGACAGCTGGATTTTGCCCGTCGCCTTCTTT
The DNA here is from genome assembly GCA_029556265.1 of Chloroflexota bacterium. Taxonomy (GTDB): domain Bacteria; phylum Chloroflexota; class Anaerolineae; order Anaerolineales; family Anaerolineaceae; genus Mesolinea. The sequence continues at coordinate 22,361 of JAKQFH010000020.1, forward strand.
TTGGCTGACGCGCTTGCGGTAAAGCAGTATCTCCCGCAGGATGAGCCCCAAAACAATAAGTACCAACGCACCGCCGGTAATCACAATGCTTTCCACGCGCACAACCGGCGGCAGTGTCGGGGCAGCCATTTCGGTCAGCTGCGCCGTGCTCACTGCCGCTGCTTCCCCGCTGGGGAGGGTTGGAACCGGCGTTGGCACGGCGGGAATATTGAAGCCTGGGAGGGCGATAACGGCGATGACCAATCCAATCACCACGCACATCAAAATCACAATTAATATCATCCGGTGCAGCAAAACCGGCGGGAATTTTGAGGGTGATTTCTGTGTCATTGTAGGCTCTCCACGGCTTGCAAGGCCGCTTCTTCGGGTGTGGAATTGTCGCGTAAGACTGCCAGCACCGCGCTGCGCAGCGCCGGAGATATGCTCGTCAGAATTTCGTTGCCAGGCAGGAAATGAGCCTTCAAAGAAAGCCGCATCAACGCGGCGCGCAATTCAGGGTTTTGCCAGCTCTCCAATGCCGAAATCCGGGCCGGAAGCTTACCAAAAGCCTCGCTCCAGCTGCTCAAAAAGCCTGGTTCCACCAGGTATTCAGCCAGCCGGACAGCCAGTTCCTGCCTGCCAGCCTGCGAGGCGCCGAGCGCCCAAACCCAACCGCTGCTGAGGGTGAAGCTGGTCTCAAGCAGACCGGGCAGCGCCTCAGCGTCAGTGCCCGCTTGCGCGTATCGCCTCAATAGCAAGCTGACGGGCGCGGCGGTGCAGTTTGCGTCGCCTTCCAAAAACCCTTGCCAGGACTGCTGAAAAGTTTGCCACTGAAGGACTTCAGCGCGTATGCTGCCTTTTTGCTGTCCTTCCGCGAGCAAGGTCAAAGTATCCCCCAATATCTCCTCATCCAGGCTTGGCCGCAGCTGGTTGCCAGACACCGCGCCGCCTAAAGCCATATACAGCGTGAGCGGCAGGAGCGCCTGAACGTCATCCGCCGGAAAGGTAAACAGGCTGCCCGGTGAGTTGATTACCTGCCAGTCCGCGGTTGGGCTGCTTTTTACGCCCGCTTTGAGGATTAATGCCAGCGGGTCGCCAACAAAGGGAATGCCGTAAGCCGCGCCCTGGATAAGGCTCATCTCGTGGGCGTATGGGAACCAATCCTTATCATCCACGATGCTTGTCAGCGGGTCCAACGGGATAACCATTGATTTTAGCGCGGCAGTTTCCAAATCGCGCCGGGGAAGCAGAATCAGGTCGGGGAGGGCCTGTGGGGCAGCGGCGCTGGCGGCGGTAAGCGCATCCAACAAGCCGCCAGAGCCCGAGAGGCTCTTGAGCCGAACGGAAATGGTTATCCCCTCCGCCTGTGAAAACGCCAAAAGGCGCGCGTTTAAGAGGGATGCCGCCTGGTTTTCGGCGGCGGGGTCCATTTCAGCGGGCAGCCACACGACCAGCTCGTTTGAAGGCGCCATTTGGGTAGGCAGCGGCTGGGTCTCGGCTGGCAGGGCGTTGGTTTCAGTTAGCGGCGGCTCGGGTGTCCGGGTCGGCTGGGTTTCCTCCGATTGCCAGGGGAATTCCACCTGCGGCAGCCACGAAGCGCAGGCAGTCAGCGCGAATATCAGGCTGAGCGCGATTAACAGCTTCAACGCGGAAAGCTTCCTGAGGAAGCGGTTCGTGTTTTTTTGGCGCCGGTCAGAGCTCAGGTTTTCAGGTTTCATCTCACCTTTGGTTATACCACCAACCTAAAACGCGCTTTCCGGGGAATATTCAAGCCGGATTTCTTCGCTGAGCAGACGCACCAACAGTCTGACCGCGTTTTCCACGTCCGTATACGAGACCATCTCGGATGGTGAGTGAATATATCGGCAGGGGATTGAAAGGCAGCCTGCCGGCACACCGGCGTGCGCGAGCTGAATCGCCCGCCCGTCGGTGCCGCCCGCTTCCAGCACTTCCAGCTGATAGGGGATTCCGGCGGCTTCGGCAGAGGATGCCATCCAATTCACCACCCGCGGGTCAGCAATGAACGAAGAATCGCGAACCTTAATCGCGGGGCCCTTATCCAGAGCAACTTCCATCTTGATGCCGCGGGGGGTATCCCCGGTGCGGGTAACATCCACCGCCAAGCCGATGTCAGGATTGACGCCGTAGGCGGCTGTGGTCGCGCCGCGTAAGCCGACCTCTTCCTGCACGCTGAAGACGAAATAAACTTCATGGGGTGTCTTTTTCAGCGCCCGCAGAGCCTGGATAGCAATCGCTGCCGCAACCCGGTCATCCATAGACTTAGCCACCAGGTGCGCGCCCAGGTCTAAAAAGGGCCGTTCAAATCCGCACACATCCCCCACGCTCACCGGGCAATCCGCTTTGCTCAGCGCGCCAGTGTCTATGAAAAGCTTGTCCAAAGTGGGCATCGCGTTTGGCTCCAGCCGTTCACAGCCGATGACGCCGCGCGCGCCATTCATAAAGAGCACCCGCCCGCCGATACAGGTGAGCGGAGAAACGCCGCCAATCGCGATAAACCGCGCGAAGCCGTTCGCGTCCACATGCGTGACCATCAGACCAATTTCATCTATGTGCGCCGAAATCATCACCCGCATCCCGCCGTCTTGTTTGCTTCCAACCCGGGCAATCAGGCTGCCAAGCGCGTCGGTGCGGATTTCATCCGCATGGTCTTTAATTTCTTCCAGAACTGCCGCCCGTATCAAACTCTCCTGCCCGGAAGGACCGGGGGTTTCCGTCAGTTTTTGGATGAGCGCCAGCAGGGCTGAATCGCGCGTGATTTTGGATTGAGTTTTGGTCATCTTATGCCTCCAATGGCGTGAGAATTTTTGAATCAAGCCGGCTGAGCGCCGCGCCAAGTAAACGCAGGGTATTCTCCCAGTCACTTTTGCGAATCAAGCCGGCAGCGGTATGACAGTAGCGCTGGGGAACCGAAACCGAGATGCTGGGCACTCCGGCGCGGGTCTTGTGGATGGCGCCCGCGTCGGTGCCGCCGGGATTGGGTTGGCGGATTTGGTAAGGAATACCTTCCGCTTCGGCGCTTGTCATCAGCCATTCCGCCAGGCGTCTGTCGGCGATGGTCGCGCCGTCCATCAGGTAAATCGCGGGTCCGTGGTCCAGGCGGGTGTTGTAGCGCGTGTTTTCGTCGTCCTCGTCGTAGGCAGGCAAATCGTTGGCGGGCGTGGAATCCACCGCGATGCCGATTTGAGGGTTGAAATGATACGCCGCCGTTCGCGCGCCGCGCAGACCCACCTCCTCTTGCACGGTGAAAGCCGCCAATAAATCAATGTTCTCGGGCGCGCTGCGCAGCAGCTCAATCAGGTTCACCACACCCAGGCGGTTGTCCAGGGCCTTGGCGCGGATGCTGGGACCTATTTCGGTATAACGCGTGGCAAAACCCGCCCGATCTCCCACATTCGCCAACCCGGCGCCGCCAGGCCCCAAATCTATGCGCAGCTGCTCAACCTTGAGGGCAGTCTTGCGTTCGTCCGGCGTGGTCAGGTGGATAGCCTTGGCGCCAATGACCCCGGGAATATGCTCCCGTCCGACG
>JAKQFH010000029.1 GCA_029556265.1 Chloroflexota bacterium
GGGCACCTCTCCCGCGAATATCGCTGTCCCCGCGATGGGCGCCATCCACGCGCTCATCGGAATTGGTGAGGGATTGATCACCATTGGAGCGCTGGCGTTCATTTTCGCTGCCCGTAAAGATCTGCTTATAGCCGACGCGAACAAACCCGCTCGCAATATTGGTGTCGTGGTCGGGGGGTTGCTTCTATCATTAGTGCTGGTTGTGCTTTCTCCGCTGGCGTCCAGCCATCCAGATGGCCTGGAATGGGTCGCGGAAAAACATGGTTTTATTGAAGTCGCCAGAGAAGCTTTTTATAATATCGTTCCCGATTACAGCATGCCTGGAATTTCAAATCCGGCGCTGGCAACCATTGCGGCTGGTATACTGGGGGCAGTGATCGTCTTTGGTGTTGCTTATGGCATCGCCCGCGCTGAAAAGCGCCCATCCGCTCAAGACGACGCCCAAAGGTAGATGGTTGCGAGAACTTTACACACCAAACCACAGTGCGGTACATCGAATCGATGCAAGGGTGAAGGTCATCTTCACCCTTGCGTTTATCGTTTTTTTAAATTTAACCCCTTCCGGTGCATGGCCGGCGTATGTCCTCTTTTTCACCTGGATGTTTTCTCTGTCCCTGTCTTCCCGCCTGGGAATTGTCTTCGTACTGAAAAGGTCTTTGCTCGCGTTTCCTTTTGTACTCGCGGCCTTACCGCTGGTCTTTACTGGCCCTGCCCCGCTGGGTCATATTTCTGTGCTGAACGCCCCTCCCTTAACTTATAGCGTGGTAGGGTTTTACCGCTTCGCCAGTATTGCCATCAAAGCGTGGGTTTCGGTCATGGCCGCGGTACTGCTCGCCGCAACCACACGCTTTCCTGACCTACTTACAGCGTTCTCCCAACTCAAGGTTCCCACGCTTTTCATAACTATTATTGGGTTGATGTGGCGCTATCTATTTGTCATCAGTGACGAGGTCACCCGCATGCTGCGAGCGCGAACCAGCCGCAGCGCAACAGCACCAGGGTCAAACCGCTCAGGCGGGTCTCTGTTTTGGCGGGCGCGCGTGACCGGGGGCATGGCTGGGAATTTGTTCTTGCGCTCGATTGAACGCAGTGACCGGGTATACGCCGCGATGTTATCCAGAGGGTATACAGGTCAACCTGCTGCTCAGAAAACAACGCGGTTACAGAAAAAAGACCTGCTTGTACTCGCTGCAGGGGTTATTCTTCTGGTCATATTATGGTTGTTGGGTGTAATCACCGGAGGTTGAGGATTGGAACCAGTCATCGAAATCAATAATCTCTCCTTTTCTTATCCTGATGGAAAACAAGCCCTCGCGGGGATCAATTTGTTGGTGCAGCCGGGTGAGAAGGTCGCCCTTGTAGGAGCCAATGGGGCTGGTAAATCAACCCTCTTGTATCACCTGAATGGCATTTTTACGGGCAGCGGGATGATTCGCGTAAACCAACTTGAGTTGAATAAAAACAACCTGCCCAGGGTCAGGGCAATGGTTGGTCTGGTTTTTCAAAACCCGGATGATCAGCTTTTCTCTCCAACCGTTTACGAAGACGTCGCTTACGGGCCAACCTACCAGGGCTTTGACCCGCACACCGTTCGGGAAAAAGTCGCGCTGGCGTTGAAAGCGGTTCACATGGAAGACTATACGCTGCGTAACCCCTATCACCTGAGCAGCGGTGAGAAGAAGAGAATCGCAATCGCCACCGTTCTATCGATGCAGCCCCAGATCCTGGCGTTCGACGAACCCACCGCCGGGTTGGACCCGCGCGCCAGGCGCGAATTG
>JAKQFH010000032.1 GCA_029556265.1 Chloroflexota bacterium
GCAGGGTCGTCCCAGCGCAGTCCGCGTTCCCACTCCGGAGCGTAGTAATCCGTGGTTTTGTATAAGACTTCCGCCCATTCGCTGAGCACGTAAAATCCGTGCGCGAAGCCGGGCGGCACCCACAGCTGCTGCTTGCTCTCCGCGGATAGGCGCACGCTGGTCCAACGTCCAAAATAAGGAGAGCCGCGGCGCAGGTCCACCGCCACATCAAATATTTCGCCCGCCACCACGCGCACCAGCTTGCCTTGCGCCTGGCGGATTTGGTAATGTAAACCGCGTAGAGCGCCTCCGCGTGAGCCCGAGTGATTGTCCTGCACAAATTGGTAATGTCCGCATACCGTTTCAAACACGTCCTGTCGGAATGTCTCTGTAAAAAAGCCGCGCTGGTCGCAGTGCACTTGCGGGGTCAGCAGTAAGACATCTGGAATGGAGGTGGGTTCAAAGCGCATTTTATTGGTTGCTTTCCCGATAGGCCTGTACCACCTGGGCAGGTTCTCCCAACATTTGCAGTTCGCCGCGGCTAAGCCAGGCCACCCGCTGGCACATCTCCTGGATTTTGTTCAGGTTGTGCGAGACAATCAGCACGGTGGTGCCCCGCTTCTGGAAGTCCTGAATCAGGTCGTTGCTCTTTTTCTGAAAGGATTCATCCCCCACACTGAGAATTTCGTCCACAATTAAGATTTCCGGGATATGCGCGGTGGCGACGGCAAAACCAAGCCTGGCGTACATACCGGAGGAATAGGTGCGCACCGGCGCTTCAATAAATTCGCGCAGCTCAGCAAAGTCAACAATACTCTCAAAGACCGCGTCCATCTCAGTCCGGTTGTAACCCAGCAGCGCGCCGTTCAGATACACATTTTCCCGCCCGGAAAGCTCGGGGTGAAAGCCCGCGCCCAACTCCAGCAGGGGAGCGATCTTACCATAGAGCGCCACGCGCCCCTTGGTCGGGCGCAGCACGCGTGAGATAACCTTGAGCATCGTGCTCTTGCCCGCGCCGTTGTTGCCAATAATACCGAAGACCTCTCCGCGGTTAATGGTCAGGCTCACGTTGTTCAGCGCGAGGAATTTCACGAAATCCAGGCGGCGCTGCATGGCGCGAATGGCATATTCCTTAAAAGTGCCGATGCGCTCCTTGGGCACGCGATATTGCACACTGACGTTCTCCAAAACCACAACGGGTTCTGGCGCGGTGGAGAAATCTCGCGGGCTTTCTTTGACGTCAGACGCGGTAAGCATATTCATCCGATTTTGAGGTGAAAAAGAGCCAGCCGAAAATCAGGAAGCTGACAGACCACGCCAGGGCGGGTAAGACCTCTGCGAAGGTCGGCAGCCGTCCGGCATAAATGGGCAGGCGGAACATTTTTAGCATCCAATACATCGGGTTAATCCGATACAAGCTCAGAAAGCGTTCGGGGATAATTTCTTCGGGATAGATGATGGGGGTCAGATACATCCAGGCGGTCAGGAGAATCTGATACATCTCCGCCACGTCCGGGAAGTAAATCGCCAGGGCGGAAAGCATAAGCCCGAAACCAAGCGTGAACGCGGTCAGCAGCAAAAAAGACACGGGAAGAAACAGCATTGTCAGCGGGATGGGCATACCGGTAATCAGCATTACCAGCGTGAGCGGTACGAGCCCGATGACCAGGTTCACCAGCGCTGTGCCAATCGCGGAGACGCCAAAAATGGTGCGCGGCAGGTATATCCGCTGCATCAGGCTGCCCCCCCAAATCAGACCAACCATGGCGGCATTCGTGCCTTGCGAGAAGAAATTCCACACAATCAGACCGCTGAGGATATACACCGGATAAGATTCCACGGAGTTAAACAGGTTGGAAAACACGAGGGTCATAATAAGCATCGTGCCCAGCGGGTTGAGCATCGTCCAGGCGACCCCCAGGACAGAGCGTTTGTAGCGCGCCACTAAATCCCGTCGGATGAGCTGGAATAACAAAAAACGGTAATGTCGCAGTTCGCGCAATTCCGAAAGCGCGGGTATCGCGTGCGCGGCAGAATCGTAAATTGGTTTGGCTGGATTGCTCAATACAGGATCCTTGCTTGCCTCGGTTGTTCCTAAATTATAATACACCCATAGCCTATGAATAAACCTCTCATCGAACCCAAGGCGCCTCCGGATGCCGCGGCTGAGCCCTTCTTTTCTGTTGTGATGCTCTACTGGAACAGCGGGCGCTTTCTTGCCGAGGCACTGGATGCGTTGGAGCACCAAACCTGCAAAGATTTTGAGCTTATCCTGCTGGATAACGGCTCGCCGGAACCGCTTGACGATGCCGTGCTCGCCCGATATCCGAGCCTTCCGCTCACGGTTTTGCGCTCAGAAAGCAATCTTGGCTTTGCCGGGGGAAACAACCTGGCAGCCCGTTCCGCGCGCGGGGAATATCTGGTTTTGTTGAACGCGGACGCATTCCCCGAGCCGGAATGGCTGGCTGAGCTTTGGCATGCCGGGCAAGAACACCCGGGCGCTTGCTTTGCCTCACGCCAGTTGCTGGCAAATGACCCAACCCGTCTGGATGGGGAGTGGAATGTTTATGCCGCCAGCGGGCTGGCGTGGCGCAAATCCCACGGGCAGCCGCTCGCAAAGGGCCACCCAACCGAACGCGAGGTCATCAGCGCCTGTGCCGCTGCCAGCGCCTATCCCCTGTCTGCTTTCCAGGAAGCCGGAGGGTTTGATGAGGATTTCTTTGCTTACATGGAAGACGTAGACCTGGATCTGAGGCTGCGTTTGCTTGGGTACCCGTGCCGCTACCTTCCGCGGGCGGTCGTCCGGCATGTAGGCTCCGGCAGCACCGCCGTGCGCGGTGAATTTTCCATGCGGCTTTCGCACAGAAACCTCATCTGGACATACGTTAAGAATATGCCGGGCGCGTTTTTCTGGCTGCTGTTGCCCGCGCACTTGCTTGTGAACCTTGCCTACTGCCTGGCAGGCGCGCTCACCGGGCGCGGGAAGCTCATCGCGCGCGCCAAATGGGAAGCGCTGCAAGGTCTGCCGGCAGCCTGGCAGAAACGCCGTCAGATTCAGCAGAGCAGACGCCTTTCCGCGGCGCGTTTTGCCCGTTTGTTGGAGTGGAACCCCCTCGCGCCGCTCATCAAGCTGCGGTTCAGGTAGAGCCTCGAAGTGCCGCCTCCGCCCATACCGAGGCTGATACCGGTTGATGTTCCGCGGGCGAAAGGCTGGCTTTTTAGAGAAAAGCCGGCGCGCCTCACTTTTCAAGTCAGACACAGGGCAAGCTGAGCCGCGCGGAATGTTAATTATGGTAGATAAAGCTATTTATCGCGCGGATTCAGCCTGAAAGCTGAGAAAAGCACACCCGCCAAAGCTCACCGGATTGCGTGTTGAACGGCGGGAGCAATGGAAGGAGAAACACCATGAACAAACCTGAAAACCGCTACTTCGCGTTAACAAAGACGCCCGCCTTTCATCAGGCGCCCAGTTTGAGCGAGGCGCAGAATTTCGCTGGAGAAGAGGGCTACGTTTGGCTTGACTATATTGATCCGACCGCTGAATCCCTGGCTGAGTTGGAAAGCAGGCTTGGCATCCACCCTCTTTCTATTGAGGACTGCCTGAATGGCGACCAGCTTCCAAAACTTGACCTTTTTCCGGGTTATTCGTTTATGACTTTTACAGTTTTTGAACGAACCCCGGATGGGCTCAGCGCGCGGGAATTGGGAATATTCATCAGCAAACGCTACCTGATAACCGTCAGCAGCCGGGATTTGAATGATAGTCCGGTGTTGGCAACCTTGGAAGCCGCCATCGCGCGGGAATTGGACACCCTCTGTCAGGGTCCTTCGTATTTGCTGCATCTGGTAATGGATATGATTGTGGATCACAAGCTTGCCGCGGTTGAGGATGTTGAGGAACGCCTGGATGCGGATGAAGACGCGATCCTCAAGGATCCTGCCAACTACAACCTGGGCTCGCTGCTGGATTCCCGGCGGGATTTGCAGGTCATCCGGAAATCACTTTTCCATGAACGCGAACTCGTCGGCAAACTGGTCCGTAAAGACAGCCTCTTCCTGGCGGAGGGCTCCCTGATTTATTTTCGGGATATATACGACCACTTATCCAAGTATTACGAAATCGCCGAGACATCCCGGGAACAGGTGACCAGCCTGATGGAAATTCATTTGTCGCTCATCAGCAACAATATGGCAGAGGCGTCAAACCGCACCAATGCGATTATGCGTCGACTGACCCTGATAACGACCATCTTTATGCCGCTCACGCTGATTTCGGGCATCGGCGGCATGTCGGAATTCACGATGATGGTGGGTTCCGAAAACTGGCGGCTGGGATATCTGATTTTATTCATCGTCATGCTCGTGGTCGGGGTAGTTAATTACATCCTCTTGCTGCGGATGGAGCGAAGTACGGAGCGGGAATTCTCGAATTCCCGTTGAGCGACTGCCGCGCGGAAAAGCGCTGGTCGGCTGGCAAAGAGGGGGAAGGTTCCCCCGCTGGCGGCGGGTCAGGCTGGATTGTCCTCTTCCGGGATATTCTTCGCGCGGGCTGCTTCCAACAGGCGCAGCGCCGACTCGAGGTCCATCGGCGTATTCAGCAGGCCCAGCATTTCCTCCCAGGTTTTCGCAGCTTCAATTTCAGCCCATTGAACCAGAAAATCAGCGTAGGCGGCCGCCCTCATTTCCCGGCGGGAGTTCTGGAAAGCCAACAGCCCGGGCAGAAGGCGTTTGAGCGGCCTGTCGCTGCCAAAATAATTCACAATGCGGGCGCGTTCTTCTTCAATAAAGGCCGGAATGAACTGAACCCACACATCCAAATCGTGAATCAAACCCAGCTGGTCCTGCAGTTTTCGGCTGGTTGAAATATACGGCTTCAGGCGGCCGCCAAACAGGTCGTCGAAAGCCTCCAGAGCGTAACGCAGCCGCTTGGCGCTGATGCGCATGGCATGCAATTCCGTCACGTTCGCGGGGTCGCTGATATAGGGCACATGCCCCAGCAGGTCTTTCAGGCAGGCTTGAACGCTCTCAAACGCGAGTTGATACAGCGCGGGGGAATAAAGGTAAACGCTCTCAGCCGCCGCGAGGAAAGGCGCGTACCAGGCGTTCAGCCGAGCCAGCAGTTGGTCCTGTTCCAGCCGGTCCATCGCGCTGATTACGTGCTGTTGGGCTTCAGCGCGCTTCTGCGACAAGCGCAGCAGCAAACGCTTCAAGCCCGGGAGTTGACTGGGTCGGTTAAATTCAAGCTCCGCTGCCTGAATTACCTCAAGCTGAACGTCAAGGTCGCGCGCTTCGCCCAGCGCCCGGGTCACTTGCCGCACGTCGCGGTAAATTTCCTTGTAGTCTTTGTTGGAAAAACAGCTTCTGAAGATGCTGAGCGCGCTGCGCATACGGCGCGACGCCACGCGCATGCGGTGGATATATTCAATATCGTCAGCCTTGCGCACCCCTTCCATTTCCGCCGCCATGGCAGCGCTGTGCCGGCTGATAGTCTTTGCCCCGTAAACTGTTACCGCGTCGACACTTGCGTTCATGTTTTCCGTTCCTTTCGCTCACAGGAGCAAACAGGGCTGTTCAGTTGTGAAAGCCGTTTCTTTATTTGGGTTTTTTCGCCTTGGTCAGCCGGTTGTAGAGCAGTTCCAAGATTTGGGTTTTCAACTCCTCAAAAATCACATCCGATTTTTGATTGGCGTCAACCGTGACAAAATTGTAGGTCAATGCCAGCTCATCAAATTCCCGGGTGAGCAAGTTCTGATACGCCATGAAGCTGTCATACAAATTATCCGCCAGATGCAGGTCCATGCCGGCTTCCCAGTAATTAAGCCCGCGTCCGTGGATGAGGCGCTGCACCAGCACAGGCACATCCGCCTTCATATAGAGAACAAGATCGGGCTTCAGAGCGATGCCGTACAATTGGCGGGACCAGGATTTTTCCACGCCCCGGATCGCGTCCCGCGCCAAAACAGAATAAAAGTACCGGTCAGAAAGGACGATAAAGCCGGCTTGCAGCGCGGGAATAATTAAATTCTCAAGGCGGTCAGCAAAATCCGCCAGATAAAACAGGCTTAACGTTAACGGACCCAGGGTGTGCCCGCTCTTCGCCGCTTCCAGGCCGGTCGCGGTCAGCATGGAGCGGGTGAGACCGGTATCGGAGACGGCATAGCCTTCGTCTTCCAACCAGCGGCGCAGCCGTTTGATTTGCGTGGATCTGCCGACGCCGTCAGTCCCTTCCAACACAATCAGTTTGCCTGGCAGCTGCTGAATATCCCGATAAGGAAAACCTGCGCCGTAGAAGTTCGCGCCTTTCATGATTTGCCTCCTTTTTTTGCGGCGGGTTGGGCGCCCTTCGCAGACTCATCGGGCTTATTTGGGTTGGGTAAGCCTGTCCATCCGCGCAAAACCTTCTTGATAAGCGCGCGCACTTTTTTCTGTTGTTCTTTCACTGGCGCTGTCCCGTCAATCAAGGTCAAGCCGAACTCGTCCGCCATCTGATCATATTGGTCCAGGATTCGTCCCTGGAAGAGCTTAAAGCTTTCGTTGATGTTATCGGAAAGGTTCAGGTCCATCCCGGCTTCATAGTATTTCAGGCTGGCGCGGGCTGCCGTGATGCGCTCTACCGCCACATCCAGCGGAACGCGGAAGTATAGGGCGGCGTCTGGTTTGATGGCGAATGAATACATGTTGCGCACCCACTCAGGGTCCACCCCGCGGGCAACATCCCGGGCAAAGGCGGTGAACACGTAGCGGTCTGCCAGCACAATCGCCCCCGCTTTCAACAGGGGGTAGATGCTGTTTTCCCACCGGTCGGCAAAGTCCGTGCAATGTAAAATGCTGAAGGTGGTAGGGGTAAAGGTTTTTTCTTTCTTGGCAGCCTTGGTGGTACTTTTTACCAGGGGAGAGCTGTTCCATTCGCTGAAGAAGACGGAATAACCCTGGGATTGCAGCCATTTGTAGAGCAAATCAATCTGGGTTGATTTACCTGAACCGTCGATGCCCTCAACGACGATTAACTTGCCTTTCGTTGTATTTGGTTTTAACACAGCTGGCTCTCCTTATAAAAAACACATCAAACACGCGGGGGAAGAAGAGCAGAAATGAGCCGCGCTCCCACCCGGCGCAGATATCGGTAACTACTCACATTATAAAAGAAACGCCTGGATATTGCGAAACGCTTATTCAGTCCTCAGGCATTTCCACTTCATCATCCGTGCTGTCCAACTCGAGCATTTCACCGGTGGCGATGAAAATAATCCGTTCGCAAATATTGGTTGCCCGATCAGCCGTGCGTTCAAGGTTGTGGATGACCCGTACAATCTGATTGGCACGGTCAATTGAACCCGGATCTGCGACCATACTCTGGATAATCTCATGATAAATTCGTTTATAAAGCTCATCGACCTGATCGTCGTCTATCGGTATTTTCCTGGCAGTTTCCAGGTCTTCTGTGATAAACGCCTCAAGCGCGCGGTGCACCATGCTCACCGCCAAATCCGCCATGTCAGAGATTTCCTGGATGGGTATCCGCGTTTCCTGATCGGCAAGTTCCACCGCCACTTTGGCTATCCCCTTGGCGTAATCACCGATGCGCTCCAGTTCGGTGATAAGCTCCAGCTCTGCCGCCAGCAAGCGCAAATCCCGCGCCATGGGGGAATGCGTGGCAAAGAGAAGCAGAATGCGGTTTTCTATCGCGAAGCGTTTATCATTGATTGCCGCGTCGTTGCGGATGATAGCCTTTGCCGCGGCGGCGTCCCGCGATTTTAGGGTTTCGACCGAGTTTAAGACTGCCTGCTCAACCAGGTTTCCAAGCAGCAGCGTCTCATCCTGAACAAGACGAATTTCTCGATCCAATGTGTTGCGGGTGGTCATATCTTAATTCCTCTGAAATAATTTTTGTAAACCTATTGTACGCTAATGCACGCGGTTTTTCACCTCAAGGCAACGCTCTCAGGCACGGTTGTTCTTCCCGGGCTGGTCAGGCTTTTTTCTTTTTGAAAATCTCAGTAAAAAAAGGTCTGTCGAAGCGGTTGTTTCGCCGCGGCTCGCCCTGACTGACTGTCATCCGGAAGCGATGGGGATGGTGAAAAACAGACTGCTGCCTCTTCCCTCTTCGCTCTCCGCCCAGAGATAGCCGCCGTGCGCCTCGACCATATGCTTGCAGATAGACAAGCCTAAGCCGGTTCCGCCCCCGGAACGCGCCCGGTCCACTTTATAAAAACGCTCAAAGATGCGCTTAAGGTCCTTTTGCGGAATGCCCTCGCCAGTATCGCGCACCATGAAGACCACCATGTTTTCATGGATCCAGCTGCCCAGGCTGATACGCCCCCCTGGGGGGGTGAATTTTATCGCGTTGTGCAGCATATTGATAAACACCTGCGCGATGCGATCCGGGTCGGCAAATACCAGTGGTAAATCCCGGCTGCATTCCAAGGACATGCTCAGGCCGGCGCGTTCAGCCGGAAGCAGCATGCGCTCATAAGGCTTAATCATCAGGTCGCAGGGATGAATACGCTGAAACTCAAAATTGACCCGGCCGGCTTCTATGCGCGAAAGTTCCAGAAGTTCGTTTACCAGAAAGGTCAGGTTGTCCACTTCGGTGTCCATGCGCACGATAAAACGCCGTGCGGCGGGCGGGTCTTCCAGCGCGCTTTCCAATAACGTTTCGCTCAGGGCTTTCAAACTTGCCAGTGGGGTGCGCAGTTCATGGGAAATGTTGGACATGAAATCTTTCCGCACAATTTCCAGGCGGTGGAGCTGTGTCAGGTCCTGAAACAGAAGCATGGAGCGGCCTGGAAGTTGGTTTCCCAGCGGAATGCCAATGACTTGAAGGAATTTATGCCCGGCCCACATGTCCAGCGTCATAGTTTTTTGTTCACCCGCCTTGGTGGAGGTCCACAAGTCCACCAGCGCGTGATGGCGAATTACCTCGATGACCGACCGCCCCAAAGCTTCGGCTTTGTCAAATCCAAAGAGCTTTTCCCCGGCGGCATTCAAAAGCTGGACGCGGTCATCATGGTTGGCAATCAAGACCCCATCGGTCATCTGCGCGAGAACCGTGGACAACATTACCTGTTCGGTGGAGAGCGCAGAAATCTGCCCTTCAACCTTCGCGGCGGTTTCTTCCAGGGTCTGGCTCAGGGAGTGTATCTCCGCCACCGTCTCTACATGCCTGGGAATCTGGATGCTGTGATATTTTCCTTCGCCCAATAAGCGCGTGGTGTCGGTCAGCTGCCTTACCACGCTGAGGATGCGGTTCGCGTAGAGATTGCTGGCGACAAACGCGCTTGCCGCCGCGACGGTGATTATCGCCGCCAAAACCAGGTACAGCGGGGAAAAATCAGGTGGCAGCCCGCTTTCAACGCTCTTCGCGTAGATGAAACGCACGCAAAGCGGGATGAAAACCGCCGAGAGCACAAGGCTCCCGATTAATATCAGCACATACGGAAGCAAAATCCGCCGGCTGCTTTGCCAATTCATTGCTAGCCTTCGAAGCGGTAACCGGCGCCGCGCACGGTAATGATACGCTGGGGAGTTTCAGGGTCGGGTTCAATCTTTTCGCGCAGCCAGCGCACATGCACATCCACCGTGCGCGAATCTCCCATGTAATCCCAGCCCCAAACCTGTTCCAGAATTTGCGGGCGCGTCAGCAAGCGCCCTTTTTGCTGACCCATAAAAAGCAGGAGCTCATATTCCCTGGGCTTGAGCGCCAGAACTTCGCCATCCAACTTAACTTCCCGCCGGGTAAGGTCAATCACCAGGTTGTCAAACGCAATCAGTTTGGGTTGTTCTTCTTCCTGTTTTTCAGTCGCCACATCCTCACGAATCAGGCGGACGCGGCGCAGCAACGCCTTTACCCGGGCCATAAGTTCGCGCATGCTGAATGGTTTCGCCAGATAGTCATCCGCGCCGACTTCCAAGCCAACCACCCGGTCAATTTCATCATCGCGCGCGGTGAGCATCAACACCGGAATACTGGTTTCCTGGCGCAGAATCCGACACACCTCAAAACCGTCCAATCCGGGCAGCATCACATCGAGGATGACCAGGTCCGGCTTGGATGTGCGCGCCAGATGGAGGGCCATATTTCCATCCCCCGCAACTTCCACCTGATAACCTTCTCTGGTCAGGTTGTAAGCCAGGGTTTCTTGCAGGGATATTTCGTCGTCAACAACCAAGATTTTTTCGGGCATGCGTTCTCCACTGCCGGCTCTATATTGCCGCGCGCCCGCGCGGGCAAGCCTTTTTTGGCATCATTTGTTAACAATTGTAACGCATCCGTTTTTGCCACTGGCGGGCGTATTGTACACCCCTATTGAAGCCGCACCAGCGGGCAAATGCTGTATTTCTGATGGTACAATGATTCGAAATCATCAGAGGCAAGCATGGCTAAATCAATTACCGAAGCACGGACGGACTTTCCCATCCTGTCCACCGAAATCAACGACCACCCGCTTGTGTATCTGGATAACGCTGCCACCACCCAAAAGCCGTGGGCTGTGATTGATTCGCTGCGGGATTATTACGCGTTTTCCAACAGCAACGTGCACCGCGGCGGGCACACGCTGGCGGTACGCGCCACGGAGATGTACGAAGCGGCGCGCGAGAAAGTGGCGCGCTTTATCAACGCCGCGCACACCCACGAGGTCATCTTTACGCGCGGAACCACGGAATCCATCAACCTGGTTGCCAGTTCCTTTGGCGAAGCTTTTATTCAGCCCGGCGATGAGATTATCGTCAGCCAGCTGGAGCACCACAGTAATTACGTGCCCTGGTTTGAGCTTTGCCAGCGCAAAGGCGCGCGTTTTCGGGTTATCCCTTTCACCCCGACGGGCGAACTGGACCCAGCGGTACTGCAAAGCATGTTTACCGAAAAAACCCGCCTGCTGGCGCTAAACCAGGTCTCCAATTCGCTCGGCACAGTCAACCCGTTGGAAGTGATCATCCCCCTGGCGCATGCCGCCGGCGTGCCCGTGCTGGTGGATGCGGCCCAATCCGTGCAGCACCTGGCAGCTCGCGACGTGCAGGCTCTGGACGCGGATTTTTATGCCTTCTCAGGGCATAAAATGTACGCGCCGATGGGCATCGGTGTTTTGTACGCGAAAGAAAGCTGGCTCGAAAAACTGCCGCCCTATCAGTTTGGGGGCGAGATGATAGACCAGGTCAGCAGCACGTGGGTGACCTTCACACAGCTCCCCCACAAGTTTGAAGCCGGGACGCCGAACGTGGAAGGCGCAGTCGGGCTCGGCGCGGCGGTGGACTACCTGAACCAGTTCGACCCGTTGGAACTGCAGGCCTATGAGGAAGACCTGCTGGCTTACGGAAGCGAACAGCTGCGCGCTATCCCCGGGCTGACGCTTTATGGGAACCCGCGCCACCGCTCCAGCATATTACCGTTCAACGTGGAAGGCATCCAGCACTACGATATGGGTATTCTGCTGGATACGCAAGGCATCGCGGTGCGCACCGGTCAGCACTGCACGCAGCCCATCATGGACGCTTTGTCCATCACAGGCACGGTGCGCGCATCGTTGGGGCTCTACAACAACCGTGAGGATATCGACGCGCTCACGCGCGGTATCAGGCGCGTGATGAAACTATTGAGGAAATAAAACCATGCCTACCACAGCCGAAATTGCCGCCCAAATCAGCGAAGAGTTCAGCTTGCTGGAAAACTGGGAGGAAAAATACGATTACCTGATTGAGAAAGGTCAGAGCCTGCCCGACATGCCAGCAGACCTCAAAGACAATGAGCATCTGGTTAAAGGCTGTCAGTCCAGCGTCTGGTTTGCCACGGAGTGCCGTGAGGGCAGGCTGTATTTTCAAACCGACAGCGATTCGCTGATTGTGAAAGGCCTGGCAGCGCTGCTGCATGAGCTGTTGAACGGCCAGCCGACAGATGCTTTTCGGGACGTGGACTTGAGCCTGTTCGATACGCTGGGTTTCTGGCGGCATTTATCCTCCCAGCGCAGCAACGGATTGACCGCGATGGTCAACCATCTGAAATCGGCCGCGCTTGATTGCGCCGCGCGCCCCGGAGCGTAATGCCCAACTTAAGTTACCGCATGCTGAACATCGGCGGTTTGCCCACCGGTTTGCTGGGCCTGGAAGAACTATTCGCCGAGCTCTACCGCGAGGGTTGGCTGCCCATGGATGAAAAGCTGAACGACGCTCTGATTACCGGCACGCGCCAACACAACTTTATCCCAATCCCCGCCGTTCCCGAATATGCCAGCGCGCTGCGCATGGAGTACACGCGTTTCTTCCGCCAGAAAAGCAGCGGCAAAGCCGTGGTGGCGCGCGATTACGGCAGCTGGCGCGGCTATCCCCGCGAGCAAATCCCCTGGTTTCCAAGCATCGCGCCGGAGTTGTGCGACGACTGCGGCGTCTGCCTGGAGACCTGCGCCCGTGAAGTTTATGAGCGCGATGAGAACGGGCATATCTGGGTAGCGGAACCGTTCCTCTGCCTGGTGGGCTGCTGCTTCTGCAAGAGCGTGTGTGAGCCCAAGGCTATTCATCTGCCCGGGCAGGATATCCTGAAGAATTATCGTGAAAAGATGTGAGGTCGGACGGGAAACCCCAACAGGCAGTATTCCAGGCGCAAAAACTCCCCGATGCGCCTGTATTGTTGCCTTAGGCGCCTTCCCGGGTTAGAATAGGGCGGATGAAACCAAACAAAAAACCGCAAATCTTACTGACCAACGATGACAGCATCGACTCGCCGGGTTTGTGGGCGGCTGCCGAAGCGCTCGCCCCGCTGGGTTTTGTGCACGTTGTTGCCCCGCGCGTCCAGCAAACCTCGATGGGGCGCGCCCTCCCCCGGGAATCCGACGGGATTATTGAACCCCGCGCGCTCACCGTGAACGGTAAGGAATGGCAGGTATACGCTGTGGGCGGCTCGCCTGCCCAGGCTTTCCTGCACGGCTATTATGAGGTGCTCGGCTTCAAACCGGATTTGGTGGTCTCCGGGATTAATTACGGCGAAAACGTTGCCTCCGGCATAACTATCAGTGGAACTGTCGGCGCCGCGTTGGAAGCTGCCACGCTGGGCATCCCTGCCCTGGCGGTGTCTCTGGAGACGCCAGTCAGCCAACATTTCAACCTCTCTCCGGACGTTGACTTTTCGGTCGCGGGCTACTTCACGCGTTATTTCGCGGAAAAACTGCTGAATATTGAAATGCCTTTCGACGTCGGCGTGCTTAAGGTGGACGTCCCGAACGACGCCACGCCCGAGACGCCTTGGATGGTGACGCGTCAATCGCGCACACGCTATTTTTACCCGCTGCCGGCCGACCCGGAGGTGGCGCAGGGCTCGCGTAAATTACGGTATGAGGTAAGGTTGGAACAGGACGGCGCGGAACCAGACAGCGACCTGCACGTCGTGAAAACTGACCGCAAGGTGAGCGTTACCCCGCTTTCTTTTGATTTGACCGCGCGGGTGGACCTGGGGGATTTTGCGAAGCTGCTGCAAGAGAACTACAAGCAGACAAAAGCCTGAAAACCAGAAACAGCGCGGCGGCACAAAACCTTCGCGCTGTTTTTTTTATTCGCTAACGGGTGGAAAGCCCCCGCGTTGGGCTAAATGTTGAAGCGGATTTCAACAATATCCCCATCCTGAATGATGTAATTTTTGCCCTCCACCCTCAGGCGCCCTTTGGCGCGGGCTTCGGCTGTGCCGCCATACGTAATCATATCCGCGAATGAGATGATCTCGGCGCGGATGAAGCCTTTCTCCATATCGGAATGAATAACCCCGGCGGCTTCGCGCGCGTTGGAACCCTTGCGCAGCGTCCAGGCGTGCACTTCTTTATCACCGGCGGTAAAGAAGGAATGCACCCCCAACAAATCATAAGACAGGCGGATCAGGCGCGAGAGGCTGGGTTCGGTGATGCCGTATTCAGCCATGAAGACGGCGGCGTCTTCTGGGTCCAGCGCGGCGATGTCCATTTCCAGCTTGGCAGGCAGGCTCACCGAGGTGGTGTGCGGGTGCGGGCTTTTGTATTCCAGCGCGCTTTGGTCCTCGGATTGATTAAACACGATAATCTGCGGTTTGCGGCTGAGGAACTGGAAACTGGAGAGGAGTTTATCCTCCTCGGGCGTGAAGGCGTAGTGGCGCAGGGGCAGTTCCTGCTCAAGCACCGCCTGCAAGCGCTCGAACAGGTCGATGTCCTCCTGGATGAGCGCCCGGTCGCGGGTGACCCCGCGGCGGTGCTCCTCGCGCAGGCGTTCCAGGCGGCGTTCCACCATCACCAGGTCGTTGAGCACAAACTCGGTATCCATGGTTTGGATATCCCGGATGGGGTCCACGCTGCCGGACTGATGCGGAACGCTGGGGTTTTCGAACTGCCGCACGACGTGTAAAAAGCCGTCCATCTGGGAGAGCATATTGGAAAGCGCTCCGGAAAGGCCGTTCTTCCCCGCGCTGCCGTCGAGACCGGCAATATCGGCGTAAGTGACCTTGGCGCGCACAACCTTTTTGGGATGGTATATTTCACAGAGTTCATCCACGCGCGGGTCGGGCACGTCCACCACCGAGGTGTGGACTTCCATCTGACCGGAGGATATGTCGGTCGGAATATCCGCGCGGGTAAGCGCCTTATATAACGTGGTTTTACCTGATTGCGGCAAACCGATAATGCCTAGTTGCATAGCCAGCTCCTGCGGAATAAAAGCCCCGCGCCCAGCCATTAGAAGCGTCGCGGGATATAATTGGATTATACACGCTCACTCGTCAGCCTGGTAAGAAGCCCGGAAAATTGGAGCGCCCTGTATCAGGTATTAATTTTCTGGAGCTTTATGTTCATGATACACTGTTTTATCAGTCTACGTTCATAAGTACCTACGGAGCTTCCAATGAAAAAGATATTCTTGATTGCCGCATTATTACTAAGTGTCGGGCTTGCCTGCTCCTTTGGCAGAAAGGCAGCCCCAACCGCGACTGAAGCCCCCGCGCCGACTCTCGCTGTTGCACCAACAGAGGCTCCCACGCAGCCGATATTGGTGCCTACCCCAACCACCGCAGCCGCGATGCCAACATCAGAACCGTCCAAATCGCAAATTCCACTTCCTCAGCGGGGCGCCACCCTGTTTGAGGACGATTTTTCAACCGCGGACGGCGGCTGGTACATAGGCGAAGAAGATGGCAATTCCATTAAGAACCAAACCGGGGTCCTCGAGTTTTCTGTGCAGAAAGCAAATTGGTTGATTTGGACAGAAACTTCCAAGGTTTACGCTTCGGATGTGGTAATCGGGGTGGACGCCTTACTGTGGGATGGCGGGCTCACAAATAATTACGGCGTGATGTGCCGTTACCAGGATGCCGACAACTTCTACTCTGTTAGCATCGCCAATGATGGCTATGTTGAGATACTTAAGTATGTTGGCGGAGAGGCAACCTTGCTTTACGGAGAAATGGAGCCGCTTGTTCTTGAAGCCGGGCCAAACCATCTGACGGTCAGCTGCATCGGGAATACGATTGCGCTCTATCTCAACCACAGCTTCATCGTCAGCGTGGAAGATAGCAGCCTGAGTGATGGGGACGTCGGTTTGATTGCTGGCACTTACGACGACCCCCCCGTGACCATCCGCTTCGATAACTTTTCGGCCTGGGAACCACGTTAATCGGTTCTGCTGCTTGACCCGCGGCGGGCGATTGTGTATACTTTTCTCGCCAGCCGAAGTGGCGGAACAGGCAGACGCGCACGACTCAAAATCGTGTACCCTCGGGTATGTGGGTTCGATTCCCACCTTCGGCATGCGTGAAAAAACGCTCCATCCTTTGGATGGAGCGTTTCATTTATTAAGAGGCACGTTTATCCGGCGAGCACGCCCAGGTCTTTGCCAACTTTGCGGAATATCCCCAGCGCCTGATCCAGATCGCTTTGGCTGTGGGCAGCAGAGAGCATCACGCGGATGCGCGCCATCCCCTGCGGCACCGTCGGGAAGCCCAAAGCCATGGCAAACAAGCCTTCATCGAAGAGCCGCCGGCTGAACTCGCGCGCCAGCTGCACTTCGCCAAGCATGACAGGCGTGATAGGAGTTTGGGTGGCGCCGGTATCAAAACCAAGCGCGCGCATTTCCGCCTGAAAATACCGCGCGTTCGCCCATAAGCGGTCCACCAGCTCGGTGGATTCTTCCAGCAAGTCAACCGCGGCCAGGCAGGCGGCGGTATCCGGCACGGTTACTGCGGATGAGAACAGGAACGGGCGCCCGCGCTGGCGCAGCCATTCGATAATGCGCGCGTTGCCCGCCACCACACCGCCAACCACGCCAAAGGCCTTGGAAAAAGTCCCGACTTCCACATCCACCCGCCCGTGCAGGTGGAAATGGTCCACGATACCGCGTCCGCCTTCGCCAACCACGCCCTCGCCGTGCGCGTCGTCCACCATCGTCATCAAGTTGTGGCGTTCGGCAATTTCCACCAGCTTATCCAGCGGGGCAAGGTCGCCGTCCATGGAGAACACGCCGTCGGTAATCATCAGCGCCCGCCGGTAAGTGCCGGCTGCCGCCCTGACTTGCGTTTCGAGGTCAGCCGGGTCGGCGTGGGCAAAACGGATAATCCTGGCTCCAGAGAGGCGCGAGCCGTCGATGATGCTAGCGTGGTTGAGCGCGTCGGAGAATATCACATCTTCCTTGCCGACCAGGGCGGGGATTGTGGCGCCGTTCGCGGAGAAGCCGGACTGGAAGGTGATGGCAGCTTCAACTTTTTTGAAAGCCGCCATGCGCTTTTCAAGCTGCAAATGCAAAGACATGGTGCCGGCGATGCTGCGCACCGCGCCGGGGCCCACGCCGTATTTTTTCATCGCGTCCACGGCTGCCTGCACAACGCGCGGGTGATTTGCCAGCCCGAGATAGTTATTCGAGCAGAAATTCAACACTTTTTTACCGTCCACCACCAGCCAGGCACCCTGCGGGGAATCCAGCGTGCGGATGGTGTTGTAGAAACCGGTCTCTTTGAGAGCTTTCAGTTCGTCGTCAATCCAGGCTAATTTATCGGTCATGCGGTCCTCTGTTGTTGTTCGGTGAGTTAGGCTGATTATACTGCAGGCGCGAAGGGGCGAGGTGATTGCCAGCGCTCCGTTCGCTGGGCATAACTCGCGTCAGCGCGCTCTCCGCGCTGCCAGCTGCTTTGGTGCCATCAATTCAGATTATAATAAGCGCCATAACTAACCCAGAAGGAACAACTGATGCATCTTTTCTTTTCGCCCATTGGAAAATTGACCCTTTACCTCGACCCGGGAACCGGCAGTATGGTAATCCAGGTTGTATTGGCAGCCCTTTTAAGCGTTGGCGTTCTGGTTAGAGTGTTCTGGAATAAGATTTCCAGTTGGTTCAAACCAAAAAAGACCGCGGCGAGCGCCGACATCGATCCAACGGAAATTGTGGAAGCTGATTCTGCCCAAAACACTCCTGAAGACGGGTTGAAGTAGCCGCGCTGCCCCTTTCCATAATTTTCGGGGAGTAATCTGATGAAATTGCACAGTTCATTTCGGGACCCGAGCGGTTTTGTGTTTCAACGGGAGGGCCTTCTCTACCGCCAGGTGAACCAAAGCTATCAGGAGACATACGAACAGTTAATGAGCTCCGGGTTGTACCAACAACTAAGCTCGGCGCGGGCGCTCATTCCCCATGAGGAGTGCCCTGTGGATATCGCCCCCAACCCGGGCACGGCGTACAAGGTCATCAAACCCGCGCCAATTCCATTTGTGTCTTATCCCTATGAATGGTGCTTCGACCAATTGAAAGACGCGGCGGTTCTGACGCTTTCCATTGCCAGGCGCGCGCTGCAGTACGACATGATTTTGAAAGATGCCAGCGCGTTTAATGTCCAGTTCCAAAAAGGCAGACCTATATTCATTGATACGCTTTCCTTCGACCGCTATCAGGTCGGCGCCCCCTGGGTCGCGTACAAGCAGTTTTGTCAGCATTTTTTGGCGCCGCTGAGCCTGATGGCAAAGACAGATTTCCGCCTTAACCAACTGCTGCGAGTCTACATTGACGGCATTCCCCTCGACCTGGCTAGCGCCCTTCTGCCCGGGTCAAGCTGGTTGAACCCGCCTCTGCTGAGCCACATCCACTTACACGCCAAGACGCAGCAAAAATATGCCGACCGCGAATACCCGCAGGAACAAATTCCCGGCAGGGTGAGCAAAAATGCCCTGGAAGCTTTGTTGTACAGCCTCCTCTCAGCAGTCAGAAGCCTGAAGCTGAAAACCCAAAAAAGCGAATGGGGAGATTATTACGACAAAACCAACTACGCGCAGACAGCCTTCGAAGCAAAACATGAAATCGTCAGGGCGTTTATCCTGCGGGCTGACCCTGGTTCTGTCTGGGACCTGGGCGCGAATACGGGCGAATTCAGCCGGGCAGCCAGCAACCTGGGCATCCAAACCACGGCGTTTGATATTGACCACGCGGCGGTCTCACGCAATTACGCGCTGGTGAAACAAAACAAGGAAACAAATTTACTGCCGCTCTGCATGGACCTGACCAACCCTTCCCCCGCTTTGGGCTGGAACTGCTCTGAAAGAATGTCCCTAGTGGAACGCGGCCCGGTGGATTTGGTCATGGCGCTGGCGTTGGTGCACCACCTGGCAATCAGCAATAACACCCCGCTGGAAGACCTTGCCAGCTTTTTCAGTCAGTTGGGAGGTTGGCTGGTTATCGAGTTCATTCCAAAGTCAGACTCCCAGGTGAAGCGTCTGTTATCTTCACGGGTGGATATTTTTCCGGACTATACCAAAATCGGTTTTGAAAACGCCTTCAGAAAGTATTACGAGATTGTAGAGGAGGCGCCAATCGCCGGGTCCGAGCGAACGCTGTACCTCATGCAGCGCAAGGTAACGCTTGCCTGAAGTGCCGGCAAGCCCCATTTTCCGCCTTCAAACGCAGCAGACCCAAAATGTCCGGTGGGCAAAGCCCCATGATTTCAGGGCGCCTCCAAAGGCTGATGGAAAAGCGCTGCCCGGGGAAGAGGAGAGCAGCGGCAGCGCCTACCCATAACGAGGCTGGCGTGTTTTTTTCTCTTTATACGCGCAGTCGGCTTGTTGTCCGCGCCCATTTTTGAAAGGGGCAGGAGCGCTGAAGGTGGTAAAATCATGCCAATCAGGCGAAGATGAACACGCAGCCAAAACAGCCTTTTCCTATCCACCCGCTGCTTTTCGCGGCTTATCCGGTGCTTTCCTTGTTAGGTCACAATATCCAGGAGGTCTCACTGCGCGCCGGCCTGCGCCCGCTGCTGATGATACTCGGCGGAGCCGCCGGCGTTTGGCTGCTGCTCTCCCTGGCGCTGAAATCTTTCCAAAAGGCCGGGGTAATCAGTTCCTGGCTGCTCTTGTTGTTTTACACCTATGGGTATGTATATCGCGCGGCTGGCGCCGCGGCAAGCGGCCTTCAGTTTCTTGGTCATCACCGCGTTTTGCTGCCGCTGTGGGCTGTTTTAGGCGCGGCGGGAGCTTTTTTGGTCATGAAATTTATCAAAAAAAGTGCCAATCTGACCCTTATATTGAATGTTTTTTCAGCCTTTTTATTAATCATCCCTGTTTATCAGCTCGTCAGCTATGAAATTCGCGCCCAAGACACCCACAAGGCTTTTTCCCAGGGCGAAGTGACAGCCGCGGCAAAAGGTGTCAGTCTGAAAGCGGATAAGCTGCCGGATGTCTACATCATCATATTGGACGCCCATTTGCGCAGCGATGTGCTTGAAAAAACTTTCAAGCTTGACAACACCGGCTTCATTAAGAAGCTGACCGCGCTGGGTTTTTACGTGCCCCCGTGCAGTATGAGTAATTACGCTTACACGCCGCTTTCCATTTCCTCATTCCTGAACATGCAATATCTGCAGGAGATCAGCCCCGATTTCGCGCCGCCAAACACCGACACAAGCCCGCTGTTTGAGCTGATCAAACACAACGAGGTCAGAAAAAATCTGGAATCCCTGGGTTACAGCAGCTATTCACTGGCTTCTTACCAACGCATTGCCTGGACGGACGCGGACCATTATTATCCGCTGGATTCAACCAGCCTCCTCTCAAGCGAGGCACGGGTCGTCTTCAGCAAGTTTGAGCGGATGCTCTTCGATACCACCATGGCGCGCGTACTGACCGATTACAAAGGCGGGCTGACCACTTCCGATAAAATCCCGGTCAACTACCCCTATGCCGATCATGTGCGCCAACAATGGACCATCCTGAAGGAGTTGAAGGAGATTTCGAGCCTGCAAGGACCCAAGCTGGTCTGGGCTCATCTCACAATGCCGCACGCGCCGTATGTGTTCTACCCGGATGGTTCGCTTATTCCAGACCCGCCCGAGCTTCCCTGGGTGGTTCCTTTGCCGTGGGATGAATACCTGCAATACTATTCGTGGGGGGTTCAATACACGGATAATGCCATCCTGCCGGTTCTGGAAACTATCCTCAAAAACTCGGATACGCCGCCAATCATCGTGGTAACCGGCGATCACGGCGCCGACAGCGCCAACCGCCTGGCAGTCCTGAGCGCTTTTTATGTGCCTGATAACGTCCGGGCCGCAATTTCTCCGGATATCAGCCTTGTGAATTATTTCCGGGTGATATTTAACGGCGTTTATGGCGCTCAGTACAAAATTCTTGAGAACACCTCCTATCTCAGCGATAAAGAAAACACGTACAACTTTACCCTATACCCGGAGACCATGCCAAATTGCATGCCTTGAGTAAGTCCGGGCGCTCAGATAGCATAGGGTCGGGCACAAACCGATCCAGAAAACGCCGAGCGCGATCTCTCCCACCAGAGTTACCTTCTTTCTCCCTTTTTCTGTTAAAATTCAGGCGTTAATAACAAGCTGTCTGGAGCGTTCACATGTTTAAAAGCTTGAAAAGCCTGACTGCCTTGATGCTTTGCCTGACCCTTTGGATGGCTTGCCCTTTTCCTGTCTCCGCCCTCCCGCCAACCCCTCATTCCACCCTGCCGGACTTCCCCTGCTACCGCAGCCTGAACACCCTCTATGCCGACGCGGCCGCTCTCGCCGCTGCCCACCCGGCGCTTGCCACCTGGACGGATATCGGCGATTCCTGGGAGAAGGCCCAATCCGGCGGCGCGGCGGGATACGATCTGTTCGCGCTCAAGCTGACCAACAGCGCGCTGACCGGACAAAAGCCGGCGCTCATTCTGGTCAGCGGCACACACGCCCGCGACCTGGCCCCGGTGGAACTGAACCTGCGCTTTGCCGAATATCTCCTGGCGGGCTACGGCACTGACCCGGAACTCACCTGGCTGCTGAACCAGGCGGAAGTGCACATCATCCTCAGCGCCAACCCGGACGGGCGCGCGGTGGTGGAGCAGCAAATCGCCAGCGGTGAAGCGGATGAATTTGGCGATGCCGCCCGTAAAAAGAACCTCAACGACGCTGCCTGCTCTACCCACGCCCTTGCAGGCGTGGACCTGGACCGCAACTTTCCGTTTCAGTGGCAGCCGGGCCCTACTGGCTGCATGAACGATTACCCGGGCGTCGCAGCCGCCTCTGAACCGGAGACGAGCGCCCTGATTGCCTACCTGGAGAACAACCTGGGAGATTACCGCGCCGGCGGTCCGGACCAGCCAGCCGACACAGGCGCGCGCGGTTTGCTGGTGCATCTGCAAAGCTACGGGAATAAAGTCTTTTACCCCTACTCCTATCGCGCGGAACCAGCGCCCGAGGACGCTGCGTTGCACACCCTGGCGAATAAATTCGCGTTCGGGACGCCTGCCTCGCCTGCCAAATATTCCGGAACCGGTGCTTCTTTTTTACGCGGCAGTCTGTCCGACTTCGTCTATGGCGAGAGAGGCGTGCCCGCGCTCACGTATATGCTCTTCGCCGATATCGAAGGGCATTACTTCACCCGCTGCAGCGTCTTCAATAACTTCCTGAGCGCCAACCTGAAAGCCCTCACGCGGGCATTGAAAAGCGTTTGGGCGCCCTACACGCTGCCCGCCGGACCGGAATTGACCCCGCTCCTGATTACCGTCCATTCCAGCGCGCTTGAAACCTGGTGGGAACTATGGACTACCGCCGACACGAATTTATTGAAGGACCCCAACCCTGACGCGCCGGACACGGCCTCCGCAGTCTACAGCTTTGACCTGCCCCCCTGGGAGCCGGGCGCGGTCCTCCACTCCTTGCCAGCGCAGGACGGAGCTTTTGACAGCCCGTGGGAACAGCTTCGGTCGCGCCTGGATTTTACGGGGTTGGAACCCGGCTGGCACCAGATCTTCGCGCAAGCCTACCTGGCTGACGGCACGCCGGGCTTGGCTTCCGCGAACCGTGTTTTTGTGCCCGAGCCGACGCCCTTCAGCAGTTTTCTCCCCATCTTGCTTCGCTAACCCCCCGGGGCTTTATTCCGAGAGCAGGTACGCCAGAATCCAGTTGGTGGTGGCTTCCAGCGCCTCGCGGTGCGTGCGTTCGTAGTGGTGTGAGGAATCCACCCCCGGACCAATCAGCGCGGCAGCCGCGGCGCCGCCGGCATGCCAGTAGGCGGTGGCATCCGAGCCGTAATTCGGGTAAATATCCACTTTATAGGGAATCGCGTAGCTTTCTGCCAGCCCGCGCAGTTTGTTGCTCAGGCCGTGGTGGTAAGGTCCGCCGCTGTCTTTGACGCACAGCGTGGCATGAAATTCGTCCGACGCCTGCCCCTCACCCATCGCCGCCATATCCACCGCCACCAGTTCTTCCACGCTATCCGGGATGTCCGCAGCGCCGCCGTGCCCGACTTCCTCAAAGTTGCTGAACAGAAAACAAGTGCTGCGGGCAGGTTTGAGCCCCGCCGCGCTGAGAGCCTGGATTGCCGCCGCCATGCACGCAGCGCAGGCTTTATCATCCAGGTGGCGCGAGCGCACAAAGCCGTTGGTCAGTTCCACACGCGGGTCAAAGGATACAAAGTCTCCCACCTGGATGCCCAGCGCACGGGTTTCCTGAGCGCTTTGGGTGCGCGCGTCCAGGCGCACTTCCATAGTGTCGGGCCCGCGCTTTTGGTCTTTCACGTCGCTATAGACGTGCACGGAGGCATGGTTGGGCAGCAGGCTGCCGCGCACAAGCGCCCCGCTTTGGGTATGCACAGAAACGCCCTCGCCTTCCACCGCGTTCCAGGCAAAGCCGCCGATGTTGGTCAGTTCCAGGCGCCCGCTGGGTTTTATCACGCGCACCATGCCGCCGAGCGTGTCCACGTGCCCGGTCAGCGCGCGGGCGGGCTCTGCCTGGGCATCCTCGCCGGGAAAGATCGCCAACAGAGCGCCTTTTTTGGTCATCCGCAGGCTCAGCTGTGGGAATTCCAGCAGGGTCTGGCGGGTCAATTCCACCGCCCGCGCGGCGAAGCCGGTGGGGCTGGGCGTGTTCAGCAGGCGTACCAAAAAATCTTCCAGGTACGCGTAATCCAGGTCGGGTAAGCTCGGGTTCATACCAAAAAGTCCTCTCTATGTTCAAAAGCAGCCAATTTCTGCCGCCATTCCGCGGAAATCGGTCGTGAATGACCTTCAAAATGGTCGTACGAGACCATCACCACTTCACCGCGCGCGAACGGGGTTCTCCCCTGTTCGTCTTCCACCTGGAAGCGAAAACGCAGGCTCTTGGTGCCCAAAACGCTCAGGGTCAGCCCAACGCGCACGCTCTGCCCGAAAGCGATGGATGCCAGATAATCGCACTTTACCGAAACGACGACCATGCCCATATTCTCGACAGTTACGCCGTCCCAGATGCCGGCAGCTTGATAGTAGGCGGTGCGGGCGGTTTCGACATATTCCAGGATGGAAATGTTATTCACGTGGCGGTGCGTGTCCAGGTCGGCATAACGCACAGCGATGGGATGATAGAAAGTGAAT
Source organism: Chloroflexota bacterium (assembly GCA_029556265.1). Lineage (GTDB taxonomy): Bacteria > Chloroflexota > Anaerolineae > Anaerolineales > Anaerolineaceae > Mesolinea. The sequence continues at coordinate 23,800 of JAKQFH010000032.1, forward strand.
TGCGTGGGGTAAGCCGGGGTGAGACTGGTCATACGCTTTCTCCTTGCGGAAGATTATATCAATTCGCGCGGAAAGAGAGGGGAAGATTGCCTGGCGCGCTTTCCGCGGCGGAATTTGAGGAACAATCCTTCTGACAGCCTGCCTGAGCAAGCCGGCCGGGAACAGCTTCCTCCTTCTGATGTGTTTCAAGACCAGGTTAAACCTAAAAGTTTTGTCAATATTTTGACTTAACTTGCCGAAACCCAAAGTTTTGTCAATTAATTGACAAAACTTATTGCATTTTATATAATAGAGATGAGGTAAACATGATACAACGCGATGCTTACTTGAAGGCGTTACAGGAATGGCGCGAAAAGCAAGTGATAAAAGTAGTTACAGGCGTAAGGCGCTGTGGCAAGTCGACATTATTTCAGCAGTATATCAGTTATCTGTTGAGCGACGGCGTCAAACAAGAACAAATCATTTACATCAACTTGGAGGATCTTGCCTTTGAGGACCTCCTTGACTATAGGCAGTTATATCGATACATTGAAAGCAGATTGTCTGACAACGGCTTCACGTATGTGTTCTTGGATGAAGCTCAACAATGCCAGGGCTTTGAAAAAGCGATAGACAGCCTGAACATCAAGGAAAAGGTCGACCTGTACATCACCGGTTCGAATGCAAATCTGCTGTCGGGTGAGCTGGCAACACTGCTTTCCGGCAGATATATCCTGATCGAAATGCTGCCTTTGTCCTTTAAGGAATTTTTATCTTCTGTTGGCGGAACTGTACCTATACGTGAGAGCTTTAATCGCTATCTGCGGTACGGTTCATTTCCATACCTGACCCAATTCGATATATCGGATACCACATTCAGGGCCTATATAGAGGGGATATACAACACGATCTTGATCAAAGACGTAGCCTCTCGTGAGGGGATAGCTGATGTTTCCCTGCTGGAGGACATTGTCAGGTTTCTTAGCGGGAGTATCGGCAGTCCTATTTCAGCCAAAAGAATTTCCGATGCTATCAACGCTTCCGGACGAAATATCTCCGTAAACACTGTGGATAAGTATCTGAAAGCCCTGACCGAAAGCTATATATTCTATAAAGCAGACCGTTTTGATGTTAAGGGCCGCAATTTATTAAAGACTCTGTCCAAATACTACATCGTAGATACCGGATTGAGGAACTTTTTACTTTCTATGGCTTCGCCAGACTTGGGACATCAGATTGAGAACATTGTATTCCTTGAGCTATTGCGAAGAAATTTCAAAGTAAATATCGGAAAACTTGATGATAAAGAAGTCGATTTTGTTGCAAGCGATGGAAACCAGTTCATTTACTTCCAGGTAGCTACGACAGTACTCTCCGAAGAAATACTCTCACGAGAGCTGCGGGCTTTCAAAGCTATTCCAGACAACTTTCCTCGCATACTCCTGACTTTGGATGATATCCCAGCATATGCTAATTATGAAGGTGTGCATCAAACCTACCTGTTGGATTGGCTGTTAGAATAGAACCGGCAAAAAAAACCAGAGGTACTACCCCGACTCACCTATTTTATGCTGCGTCTCGCCCCGATTGTATACTTCTGGCGAGGGCGCCCTGGTGTTGTCGGCAGTCTCTCACCCTATCCGCCCCCCTTACGGGTACAATTATTATATTATGCAAGAAAACCCGCTGGACCCCTGGATAGACACCGTCATCCACGGCAACTGCCTCGAGATTTTGCCCACCCTGCCCGCTGAGTCGGTGGACCTGATTTTCGCCGATCCACCCTATAACCTGCAGCTGCAGTCCGAGCTTTGGCGTCCGAACACCACCCGCGTGGACGCCGTCACCGAGGATTGGGATAAGTTTGAAAACCTGGAAGCCTACGATGCCTTCACGCGCGACTGGCTGACCGCCTGCCGGCGCGTGCTGAAACCCACCGGCACGCTGTGGGTCATTGGCTCTTATCACAACATCTACCGCGTCGGGCGCGTCTTGCAGGATTTGCAGTATTGGATTCTGAACGACATCGTGTGGGTCAAGAGCAACCCGATGCCGAACTTCCGCGGGATGCGCTTTACCAACGCGCATGAAACGCTGCTCTGGGCGCAAAAAGAGCGCGGCGCGCGCTATACCTTCAACTACCACGCCATGAAAGCCCTGAATGACGACCTGCAAATGCGTTCGGATTGGTTCATCCCCATCTGCACAGGCAGCGAGCGCCTGAAGGAAGACGGGCGCAAAGTGCATCCCACCCAAAAACCTGAGGCGCTGCTTTACCGTATCCTGCTGGCGAGCACCAACCCGGGCGATGTGGTGTTGGACCCGTTCTTTGGCACCGGCACAACCGGCGCGATGGCAAAGAAGCTGCAGCGGCGCTATATTGGCATTGAGGTGGAAGAGTCTTATGTGCGTAACGCCCGCATACGCCTCAGCCGTTACACGCAGCTGGAGTTCAACGCGCCAATTTTCGTCACGCCCAACCCGCGCAGGCTGGAACGCGTGCCCTTTGGCGCCTTGGTGGAGCAGGGCTTTATCGAACCGGGGCAGGCGCTCTTCTTTGGGCCGGAGGACGACCTGAAAGCCACTGTGCAAGCCGATGGTTCGCTGGTCTGCCGCGGGGAGCGGGGCTCCATCCACGCGCTTGCCCGAACCTTACGCAACGGTCCGGCAAACGGTTGGGAGCTTTGGTACTATTGGGACGTGGAAACGCAAGCGCGCCAGCCGATCAACAAGCTGCGCGCCAAATACCGCGACACAGTCAAAAAACATCACTCAAGATGATTGAGAAAGGATTTTCACCAGATTATGGAGCATAAAGAAGTCTACGCGCAAAGCCGCTGGAGCCTGGACGACCTGTTCACAGGTTTTGAGGACGCGAACATTGAAGCCACTTACGGGAAGCTGGAGGCGATGGTCGCCCAGTTCGAAAAATTCCGTGAGGAACTAACACCCGGGATTTCCGCCGACCGTTTTATGGAAATTGTGTCTGGCTCCGAAGCGATGGAAAAGCTGGCCTACCGCCTGTACGGCTTTGCAGAACTCTCCTTCGCGGCGAACACCCAGGACCAGAAAGCCCAGATAGCCGTGGCGCGCATTCAGCAGTTCGCCGCCGAGATATCCAACCGCACCCTCTTCTTCAGCCTGTGGTGGAAAGCTTTAGATGACGTCAACGCGCAGCGTTTGCTTTCAGTCAGCGGCGATTACCGCTATTGGCTGGAGCAAATCCGCAACTTCAAGCCTTACACGCTCAGCGAAGCTGAAGAAAAGGTGATTAACGTCAAAAACGTTACCGGCTCCAACGCCCTGAACATGCTCTACGACTCGCTCACCAACCGTTATGTCTTTCATCTGGAGGTGGATGGCGAACAAAAAGAGCTGACCCGCGGGGAACTGATGACCTACGCCCGCAGCGCAGACCCCGAACTGCGCGCCAAAGCCTATCAGGAGCTTTATCGGGTCTACGGCGAGGACGCGCCCATCCTCGGGCAAATCTATCAGAACCTGGTGCGCGACTGGCGCAACGAAAACGTTTCCCTGCGCGGCTTCGGCAGCCCGATTTCCGTGCGCAACCTGATTAACGACATTCCGGATGAGATTATCGACACGCTCATCGAAGTCACCCGAAAAAACCTGGGCGTGTTCCACCGCTACTTCAGGCTCAAAGCCAAAAAGCTGGGCGTGGACAAACTGCGCCGCTACGATATTTACGCGCCAGTCACCAAAGCGGATAAACGCTTTAGTTATGAAGAAGCCGTCGGGCTTACTTTTGAAGCCTTTGAACGTTTTGACCAGGTCTTCGCCAGCAAAGCCCGGCGCGTCTTTGATGAAAAGCACGTGGACAGCGAAGTGCGCAAGGGCAAAATGGGCGGCGCGTTCTGCTCCACCGTCTTGCCCGAGCTGACTCCCTGGGTGCTGCTGAACTACCAGGGCAAATCAGAAGACGTTTCCACCATGGCGCACGAACTCGGGCACGCCGTACATTCCATGATGGCTGAAGAGCACACACTCTATACCCAGCACGCCTGCCTGCCCCTGGCGGAAACCGCCTCCACATTCGGCGAAATGACCCTGACCGACCTGATGCTCGAACGCGAAACAGACGCCTCCGTCAAAGAAGATATCCTCTTCGGGCAGCTGGACGACGCGTTTGCCACCATTCTGCGCCAGATTTACTTCGCCATCTTTGAGCGCGACGCGCACGCCAGGATAATCCAGGACGCGTCGGTTGACGAACTTTCGGAGCTCTACCTTGAAAACCTGAGGGAGGAATTTGGAGACGCGGTGGACGTGAGCGACGAGTTCAAATACGAGTGGGTTTCCATCCCGCATATTTTCGGCACGCCGTTTTATGTTTACGCCTACGCGTTTGGGCAACTGCTGGTTTTCGCTTTATACAAGCGCTACCAGGAAGAGGGCGAGAGCTTTAAGCCCAAATACCTGCGCATCCTCTCCGCGGGCGGTTCGATTGCGCCGGTGCAGCTGCTGGCGGAAGCCGGCCTGGACGTGACCAAAGCCGATTTCTGGCAGGGCGGGTACGACATCATCGACGGGATGGTCAGGCGCCTGGAAGCGCTGTAGACCCGGGAGTTTTAATGGATAAAAATGGCGCGCCATCCGGCGCGCCATTTTTCTTACGCTGCGTTCCTTTTTTTTCCGGCAAGAAAGGACAAACCGCCCAGCCAGGGAGTTAGATTGAAGCCCAGCCGCAAACCGCCGGCCCACTTCAAAAAGGGCCTCATCGCGAAACCGAAGGCTCGCGAAAGAACCTGCCTCACTCCGCGTTTTTGGGCGTGTTTTCCGCCTCTAGGATGTTCCCGATAGCGTCGCTGATGCGGCCGGCGGTTTCCACGTTGTTCATCGTGTAGAGGTGAATGCCGCGCACGTCGTGGTCAATCAGGTCCATAATCTGCTCGGTGGCGTAGTAGATGCCGGCGTCAAACAGGGCTTTGGGGTTGTCGCCATAGCGGCTGAAGATGCGCGAGAGCTTGGCAGGCACGCTGGCGCCGCTCAATGCCACTGTGCGTTCAATCTGGCGAATGTTCGTGATGGGCATGATGCCGGCTTCAATCGGGACGTGAATCCCGGCGCGCTCGGCCATATCCCAGAATTTGTAAAACTTATCGTTATCAAAAAACAGTTGGGTAATCAGATGCCCTACCCCGTTATCAATTTTTATTTTCAGGTTCTCAATGTCCTTTTCCAATGATTCGCATTGGTAGTGACACTCGGGGTAGCAGGCCCCCAGCAGATTGAAGCTCTCGTCGTACTGCTTGATGAAAGCCGCCAGGTCGCTGGCGTGCCGGAAGTCTTCCTTGGGGGGTACGTCCGGGGAAATATCGCCCCGCAGTACCATGATATTCTGCACCTGGTTCGCCTTCAGTTTTTCGAGCGTGTCCTGGGCTTCCTGGCGGTCCAGGTTCACGCATGTGAGATGAGCCACAGGTTCGGTATGGTAGGTGGCAAGAATTAACGAGGCGATTTCAATCGTCTTTTCGCGCTGGGCCTGGCTGCCGCCCGCGCCGTAGGTGACGCTGATGAAATCCGCGGGAATGCCGCGCAGCTTGAGCAGTGTGTTATAGATGGTGTTGTACGAGGTGTCTTTTTTTGGCGGGAAAATTTCCAGCGAGAAGATAGTCTTTTTGTGGTTAAACAGGTTTGAAATATTCATGAGCCTCTCCAGGTTAGAGCACTATTTTATCCTGACTGCCCTGGAATGGGAAACAGCTTGTACCAGGCTGCCAGACCGGTAGGTAATCTCTTGTTTCCCGTCAGAATTGCTGTATATTTCTACTATATTCTTTGGAAGGAAAGGAAGTGCGTCATGGAAATCGATGTTGAGACTGAACGCGCACCCAGATACAGAGAGGTGCGTGTGCATGAATCCAGTGCGTTTTACGGGCTGGGGTTTATTGGCGCGGCTGTGTACTTTATCGGCACAGCCACCACATTCTGGATGGGCGTTTTGGGTTTTCTGAAAGCTTGTGTCTGGCCGGCATTTTTGGTTTACGAGGCATTGAAAGCGCTGTACTAAAACTAGCGAAAGACACAGGGATGTTGTTTGCCGCTCCCGAGCGTTGACGATTTAGAAGTCATCGCGAGTTTGCGAAGCGTTCTGTTTTTCTGCGCCCTGCCTGAATTTTGGCGCTCTGAACTGCCACCCGGGCCAGGTCTTGGCGTGGTCAGCCCCGCCCGACAGAGGCTTATGGTATATTTTATCCATCACTTCGCGCTCAGGAGCTTTTTCGCATGTATATCGCAATCGAAGGTGTCATCGGCGTCGGAAAAACCACGCTTGCCCGTTTTGTCCATTCCGCTTTTGCCGCCGACCTGCTCCTGGAAGTCTTTGAGGAAAACCCCTTCTTAAGCGATTTTTACAGCGACCGAAGCCGCTACGCCTTTCAGACCCAAATCTTCTTTCTGCTCAGCCGCTACCAACAGCAGCACCGCGTCATCCCGGATGCCCTGGCAGCCGGCCGCATGATTATCTCTGATTACACCTTTGAAAAGGACTCTCTCTTTGCCGGCATTAACCTGGCAGGCGACGAGCTGACCATGTACCACCGCGTGCACGAAGCCCTGGCAGAGAAAATCCCCCGGCCAGACCTGGTAGTCTATCTGCGCGCCAACACCGAAACGCTGATGCAGCGCATCGCGCACCGCGACCGCCCCTACGAACGCGGGATGGACCGCGCCTATATCGACGAACTCAACCAGGCGTACGAGGCGTTCTTCGCGCACCCCCGTTGGGAAGGACGCTTGCTGCCGATTGAAACAGACAGCCTGAATATCGTTGCCCGCCCGGACGACCTGAACTATGTCATCAACCGCATTCGCCAAACGCTGCGCATCGCGCCGTTTCAGGAAAGCCTGCCGCTGGAAGGTTGAGAGGAGAACAAGTGCTTATCACACGGGAGTTGTTGGTCAAGTTCGCCAGGGAGTATGTCGCGAAGAAGCTGCGTCAAAAGACCGACATCACAGCCGCGTTTCTCACCGGTTCAGTCCTGACGGACGACCCCTTAATCGGCGGCTGCACCGATATAGACCTCGTCGTTGTGCATAAGGAGCGCCCACCGCAGGAGCGGGAAGTGCAGCGCGTCAGCTACGAAATCTCGTTGGATGTGCAGCACCATCACCAATCGTTCTATACCTACCACCGCCGCCTGAGGTTGGACCCCTGGCTGGGATTCGCTTTGTGTGATCACAGCGCCATTCTCTATGACACTGACCACTGGCTGGAATTTATTCAAGCCGGCGTGTCTGCAAATTTTTACAGTCCCCAGACTGTGTACGCGCGCGGGCAGGCGGTTGCCGAAAAAGCCCGCCAGCTTTGGTTCGAATTGGAAGATCCGCAGGAGCTGCATTTTAGTCAATGGACCGACTTGTATTTCAAGGCTGTCGGCAGCGCCGCCAACGCGATAGCTGTCATCAACGGTCCCGCGCTGACCACGCGGCGGATGCTGCTGGATTTTCCCGCTCGCGCGGAATTGCTTGGCAAGCTGGAACTTACCGGCGAACTGCTCCAGCTCATCAGCCGGGCGCCGATAAATACGGAGATATTGAACACCTGGCGTCCGGTCTGGGATAACGCGCTGAGCGCCGCGGGAAAGCTGCCCAACTGCCCGCCTAACTTGCTGCCAGCCCGTAAAGCCTACTTTGTGAACAGCTGCGCCGCGATGGTGGAAAGTGGAAGCGCCCACGCCGCGCTCTGGCCGATGGTGGAAACCTGGCGGCAGGCAGCCGCGCTGCTGGAGGATGACCCGGCTCAGCAGGAATCCTGGCAAAAATTTCTGGAAGCGCTGGATATTTCACTGGCGAATAAGGAAGAACAAATTGAACGCCTGGATCGCTTTTTGGAGAATGCCGAGGTAAGCCTGACAGGCATGAAAGAGGAATACGGCCTTTAGTTGGTGGGTTATCCGGATTTATCCGCTTTTTCTGTGGATAAGTGCCTTAAAACTGTGGATAACTCCGCGTAAATGTGAATAACTCGAGCAAATTTTCTATGATTTTTTGAAAAACCTGTGGATAAATACAACCCGGGGAACTCCTTATGGTGATAATTATCCCCAATCGCGGTTTTATCCACAAATCAACCGCGGAATATCCACACTCGATTTACACCTTAAAAAGGTGACTTACCGGTACACCTCCCTCTCATTTGCTGAATTTATTCCCCATATAGGGGTTACTTGCCTGCTAAATTTTACTTTTCCACATTTCCACAGCCCCTACTATTGCTGCTACTTAATTAAACACATTAAAAGAGAATCAAAATTAAATAAATAAACGGCACCCAACAAGAGCGCCGTCTTTGGTCCAGGACTCCTTTTATTACAGGTTGACCTCTGTCTTCCCCATGATTCGATCCTGTACCAACTGCACCACCTGGCTGATATGCGCGCTGCTGGAAACAAGGTTGAGGTTATCGCTCGGGATAATCAGTACCGGGCATTGGGCAAAAGACGCAATCCATTCCTCATATAAGACGTTCAGCCGTTCCAGATAGCTGCGGGAGATGCCGGCTTCAAAGCCGCGTCCGCGCGTGTTAATGCGTTCCAAAAGTGTGTCCACCGTGGCGCGTAAATACACCACCAGGTTGGGCGGCGGCAGGAGGTCAATTAAAATCTGATAAAGATCCTGATAAACGCCGTAGTCGCGGGTGCTCATATCCCCCTGCAAGTATAGGTTGCGGGCGAAGACTTCCGCGTCCTCGTAGACCGAGCGGTCTTGCACCACCGAACCTTCGGCTTCGAGCAGCTGTTTATGTATGCGCAGGCGGCGCGTGAGGAAGTAGAGCTGGGAGTGAAAAGACCAGGCTTCCATGTTTTGATAAAAATCTGCCAGGTAGGGGTTGTCGTTTACCGGCTCAAAAAATGGTTGATATCCAAGCTTCTCGCTCAGAATCTGAACCAGGGTGGACTTGCCCGCGCCGATATTGCCTGCCACTACAATAAATTTATCCATGCTGTCCGCCTTCCGAGGTTGCTGAGATAGCTGTAGTATAAACGCAATCGCGCTGGAAATCCGCGGGAATTCGGCAGATTATGAGCAAGAATCGCTGGGAGCCGCTTGTGGAATTACCCGGGTGCTTGGCACAAGCAGAATGGCTCCAGCATTCAGCGCTGCTGCCGCGGCGCGAACCGGCCAGAAACTGCTTTGATATAAAGACCGGCTAAACATAGGACCCAACATTCTGCCAATTGAAAGCGCTGCCATCAGAACCGCCCACGCCAAAAACCGATAATCCGATTATGAAGCTGAGGAAATTTTGCCCGACCGCTGTAATCCCGCAGCCGATAAAGAACAGGATAGAGCCCAGCACCAAGCCATTTTTACGCCCACGCGCGTTTACCAGAGATGCCAGAAATGGGTTGAAGACCCCCAATACCGAACGGACAGAAAACGCGATGCCAATTTCAGCCACCCGCATGCCCATCCCGGCTGCGAAAAGCGGCAGCAGAGGATATACCATGCGGTACCCGGAGTTTATGACCGTACGGGTGAGCATGAACAGAAATATTTCCGCTCTGGTGCGCCGGGAAATTGAGGATGTCATTTGGCAGAGAACTTTTCAGTCTGCTGAAAAGTTATGCCGGCTTGGGAGCTTGGTCCATCATATCCTGCAGCGTGGTGCTCTTCAGCTGCGTGATAATTATTTCCTCTGTTTTTTTCCAGAAATTACGGTAGGGGCAGCTTTCCACAAGCGGGCAAGCGTCCGGATCTTCTGTGCAGTGAATCAGATTTATTTTGCCGTCAATTGTGGTTACGATGTCGTAGATGGAAATCTCTGCCGGGTGTTTCGCCAGCATAATGCCGCCGCGCGCGCCGCGGCGGGTCTTGATCAGCCCCGCGCCAACCAATTCCGAGTTTATCCGGGAAAGAAAAATGCGCGAGATTTGCATTTCTTCCGCGATGATGTTGGAGGGCGTCAGGCGGTTCTGTCCGTATTGGGCGATATAGAGCATCGACCTAAGCGCGTAGTCCGCCTGGTTGGTAATTTGCATTGCCATATTTTGTCCATTTCCAATAGATCACCTGGATAATCAGGCGTGATGTAACCAATCTATTTTACCGCAACTACGCGTAATTCCTGTCCATTGGTGATAACTTCCACCCAAGTCCAATCCGCGACCGCGATGAGAGCCTTGTTTTCAGTTTCCCGCGCGGAATCCGCCAATGGGCGCGGCCCGACTGCCAGGAGAACCCTGCTCGCGGGCAGTTCCTGCACAAAAGAACCAACCCATAGGCTCGCTGGTTCGTGGCTGGTGAACGCTTCATACTGGACGAGCGCCGAGAAATCACCGCTCCGCAGGCGCAGCGCTTTAAGGGAGTTTTCCGCCAGGATGAAGCCGAGCGAAGAGCCGCCGCCCATAAGCAGATTGTCCTCCACTTGCAAGCGGCGCTGGGGAATCCCCGCTTCCTGAAAGGCGGCAGCCAGGCGGCGCGTGGCTTGCAGACGGTCGGGGTCGCAAGCCCAGTAGACCTCCCGGATGCGTACACTCTCGCTCAGGCCAAACAAGCCCCGCACATCATCGCGACCACAAGCCGGAATAAGGAGCGCGTCCAACTCGCGCTGGAAAGGAGATAAGGCGGTGCCAAGCTGCTCCGCTAACTCAGACGCAGGCAAGTTTCCACCTGCCAGCAAGCAGCGCCCGCCGGGGCTCCGCACGAGTAAAACGGGCTGCTCCGGGCTGTTGAAGACGCGCAGGTGCAGCTGATTATCCGGGGCGTGGGCGGCTGCCGTCCACACCAGCGCAGCCAGGCTGGCGCCAAGGATTAAGAGCGAGGTCGGACGGGCGGTTAATTTCATCGGCTTCTGTTTGGAAGGCAGCGTCAGACTGAGCACCAACGCCCAGATTGCTAACACCCAAACGAAGCTGAAGGGTGGAAAACGCCATGAGCCAGAAAGTGTGTCAGCCAGCCAGGTCACCACGCGGTTGGTATACGCGGCGGGCAGCCAGGCAAGCCAGCCAAGCGCCTTTCCTAACCCCAGGGAGAATAATCCCCCTGTCAGCGCCAGCATCCCCAGAACCATAACCAGGGGCTGAGCGGGTAAAACCAGCGGGTTGGCCAGCAGAAAGAGGGGAGAAACTTCCTGAAAATGGTACACAATCAGGGGCAGGCTAAAGGCTTGCGCCGCGAAAGTAGTCAGCAGATATTCCCCAGCAGTGCCGCTCAGGCGCAGAGCCGCGTCGGGTCCCACGCGCGCTTCCAGCCAGCGCTGCAGGCGGGCTTGCATGGGAGCGCTGAACAGCAGAATGCCCAGGGTTGCCGCCGCCGAGAGCTGAAAACCGACATCCCAGGGCAAGTGCGGGTTGAAAAGCAGCATCAGATAAACTACCAAGCCCAGGCTGTTCAGCCCGCTGCCGCGCCGGTTGATGGACGCGCCCAAAATTCCAAGCGAGCCCATCAGCGCCGCGCGCAGCACCGAAGCGCTGCCCCCAACCAGAACCGTATAAAACGCCAGGGTCAGGATTGCAAGCGCGCCGCCGCGCCAGGTTCCCAGCTTGCGCGTGAAGAGCCTGGTAATGAGACCCGCCAGGACGGCCATATTAAAGCCAGATATCGCGATGATGTGCGCGGTGCCAGTCAGGGCGTAAGCGCGCTTCAGGTCGCCAGATATGCCGCTGGCTTCGCCAAGCAGAATGCCGCGCAGAAGCGCGCTTTCCGGCTCCGGGAATATCTGCCGCGCGACCAGGAGCGAGCGCTCGCGCAGGCGGTAAATCGCGGCAAGCAGCGGGCTGCCCTGCTCTTGCGCCAGCAGTTCCACGCGCGCGTATTGGCTGAGCGCGCTGATGCCGCGGTGGAACAGATAGTCTTTATACGAGAAGGCAGCGCTTTCACTGGCTGCGTTCAGTTCTCCGCGTATGGAAAGCAGGTCGCCATAAGCAAACGCGCTGCCCGGGCTGGTTCGCAGCAGGATTTTACCCGCCACGGAGCCCGGTACAACCGCTTCCACTTCCGCGAAGAGCGGCTTGAGGGCTCGAACCCGCACGACCAGTTCCTGCCCATCCCCGCGCTCAACAGGCGGCTCGCACACCACGCCCTGCACTTCCACCTCACCTTTGCCGATGTAAAAGCCGACCATGCCGGGCGTGTTCAGCGGCAGGGAAAGTTGATACAGCAGCGCGGTCAGGCAAAAACCCGCCGCGAGCAGGGCGGCCGGCATTTCCCTGCGCGGCTGCAAGCGGGACGCGCGGGCAGCCTGCCAGATAACACCCAAAACGCACAGCCCGCATAGACCCGCCCACCAATGCCACGGAAACTTGAGCCAGCTAGCCCCGATAACGCCGCACAGCCCCGCGCAAGCGAGCCAGAAGAAGGGCATAAACCCCGGTATATGGACTTGTGTCGGGTCGGGGCTGGCCCGAGGGTTGGGAGCGGCAGTGTTCATTGGGGGCAGCCCCGGGCTAAGGCGTTTCGCCGCCCGGAATTCCAACGCTGATGAATTGGAGCAGCTTTTCCAGGGCTAATTGTGCGAGCATATCCTTATTGGCGGCCCGGTCTCCAGATAAAAGAAAATGGCGGGACCACATCCTTCCGATTGAGGCGAGCCCAACCCAACTGGTGCCGACCGGTTTGTTGGGGGTGGCTCCGCCCGGTCCGGCGATACACGACACGGAGAGAGCAAAATCGGTCTTGAAAAGCTCTCTCGCCCCGCTTGCCATCTCCAGCACCGTCTCGCTGCTCACCGCCCCAAAGCGCTGGAGCGTCTCCCAGCGCACCCCCAGGAGCGCCACCTTGGCGGAATACGCGTAGGCGACCACCCCGCCGATAAAATACTCCGATGAGCCCGGGACGTTCGTGATGCGGTGGCTTATCAGGCCGCCAGTGCAGCTTTCCGCCACGGATAGCGTCCATTTGTGCCCGGAAAGGATTTTACCGATGCGTGCCTCCAGGCTGGGGGCTTCTGTTTCGCGGCGCGCCTCCGCGGGCAGGCTGGCGGAGGAGTCCAATTCCCTCCAGGTTTCCGCCAGGCGCTTGCGGCGGATATATTCGGCGGCAGCCGGGCTGAGCCAGCCTTTCTGGACCAGGCTCTCGGGGTCGGTGCCGATTTCCAGCTCC
>JAKQFH010000054.1 GCA_029556265.1 Chloroflexota bacterium
GAATACTGTTTATATTGTGGCTCACAAACAGCACCGTGCGCCCTTCGCCGGCCACGTCCCCCATCTTCCCAAGGCACTTCTTCTGGAATTCGGCGTCGCCCACCGCCAAAACTTCATCCACAATCAGAATCTCGGGGTCCAGGTGCGCGGCGACGGCGAACGCCAGGCGCACATACATCCCGCTGGAGTAGCGTTTGACCGGCGTATCGATGAATTTTTCGACGCCCGAGAAGGCGACAATTTCATCAAATTTGCGCGCCACTTCGGCTTTCTTCATGCCCAGGATGGCGCCGTTCAAATAGACGTTCTCGCGCCCGGTCAGCTCAGGATGAAAACCTGTGCCGACCTCCAGCAGGCTGCCGATACGTCCTTTCACTTTCACCACGCCGCTGGTTGGGGCGGTCACGCGCGAGAGGATTTTGAGCAGGGTGCTCTTGCCCGCGCCGTTGCGCCCGATGATGCCCAGCGCTTCGCCCCGCTGCACGGTGAATGAGACGTCATCCAGCGCCAGAATGCTATCGTCGGCATGGCGGCGGGAATAATCCTGCACAACCGGGCTGTAGGGGTCCGGCTTGCCGCGGGCGCGCGCCCACCAGCGTTCAAAGTCGCGCGTGAGCGTGCCCGTACCGATGACGCCCAGGTCGTATTGCTTGCTAAGATGTTCGACGGAGATGACAGTGTGACTCATGGTCTGTTTTGAGAATAGCTAACCCGGTAGAGGGGTTTCGATTTTGCTGGTCCGATGTAGAGTATGTATACCGATTAACTCATGCTGAACATGTGGACCAAAGAATCGAGTGCTATTTTTTTTAATTTTTATGCATTATCCACGATATTAAGAGTAACGGCCTTTCATAAAGGGGCTGACCTGAATTCTACAAAACTTGGATTTGGTAACAGTATACATTTTGTTCAAATATCTTAATATAAGGTGGCATGATTAATAAAGAATAATTTCACATAGGTTAGTTATTCGTTATCCTTTTCCAGTTTCTCTACTTGAAGGAAAACCCACCTCATAAATCTGGCCAGCGGTCGAAATATCGGTTTGAATATTGCGGTGGTCTGCAACCGATGGTAGAGGTAATTATGTCCTAATGCAGGTAACAGTCCTCTCTTTGTGAGGATGTAGGTTGAATCCTGAATCGAACCATGAATCCTGGGACTTCCTACCAAATGAGCGTAAAGATCGAGGTTGTACTTTGTTTCAGGTCCATACCAACTTCTTCCAGTGCCCTGGGGAATATGCGAGTAGTCATGATTTTGATGAACCACAGTACATACCCGAGTTAGGTCAATGATGGGAATCCCCGATTTTCTTGCGTTTAGGATAAACCAATTATCCCAGCGTGGACGACCTACAATGAAGGGCGGCAAATCGTGCAGACCCACATCTCTAGGAAATATTAAATAATCCATACCCCATATGCTAAACAATTGGCCTTTGGTTACTACCATATCTTGCAATATTTCGTTCCACTTTGGGTTAACAAAGTCTATTGGATAAGTAAGTTCGAGGTTTGTCCGCTGCCCAACTGCCAGAAACTTCTTCAGATTGATTCTTCTCACTGCTTCGAGAAATTCATCCGTCAGTATGATATCGGCGTTCAGATAACAAAGAAGCGAGAAATTTGCGATAGAGTGAACTTGATTGAAAACAGAGTTCAATAACGGGGTGCCATATTCGGTGCAATTGATTGCTGACAAAGACCGTACACCGAACTTGGCAGCTGTATCGATGACGCTGGGAGCATTCCCGCACAAGATTACTTCACATGCGGGAATTAATTTTAACCAGCTTTGGATCGCGTTGTTCTGTTGTATTGCTGTCTGACCGGAAAATGGTTTGGGTACTGAGAAGATAGTTAGCATTATTGTTAGTTATCAAACATTACCAATTGAGAAAATTCTGGATTCACCTTCCAAATATCCAGATACTTGTTATCGGTAGAATATTAGCCGTGGACCAAAAGATCAAAGAAGCGCTTAATGGATTAGTTCAACATTTTCAATCAAAGCAGAAGGGACTTAGTCGTCGAGTCGTAATAAGCTTATGAATACTCAATCTTCCGCGACGTGACCGCTTCTCAAAACAGCTTACTCATACTGTGTGAGCGGGATTATCATCTTCCGGGCTGTAGGGGTCCGGCTTGCCTCGGGCGCGCGCCCACCAGCGTTCAAAGTCGCGCGTGAGCGTGCCCGTGCCGATGACGCCCAGGTCGTATTGCTTGCTAAGATGTTCGACGGAGATGACGGTGTTGCTCATGTTTTTCTTTTGCGGATTATCCGGCGTTTGGTTTCCCTTCCCGATAGGAATTGCAGAAGATATCACACGGTATCAATGAACGTCTTTTCCACCCGATTAAAAATCACCACGCCGATAATGAGTACCACCAGCATAAACGCGCCGCTGTAGCCCAAACGCGCCCATGAGACCGTGCCCTGCCCGAGGAAGCCCGCCCGAAAGGTCTCCACAATCGGGGTGATAGGATTCACGACCGCGATCCAGCGCCAGCTCTCTGGGATGGAAGAAACCGGGTAGAGCACCGGCGTGGCGTACATCCACAAGGAGACCCCAAAGCTGACCAGGTAGTTCAGGTCGCGGTATTTAGTGGTGAGCGAAGAAACGATGATGCCAAAGCCCAACCCCAGCCCCGCCATCAGCAGGATGAGCAGCGGAAACGCCCACGCCCAGGTGGTGAAGTGGATGCCCGCGTTGACCGCGCTGAAATAGAACCTGAAGCCCATAAACAGCGCGAACTGAATGGCCAGGGTGATGAGGTTGGAAATGACGATGGAAACCGGCATGACCAGGCGGGGAAAGTAGACCTTGCCGAAGAGTTGCGCGTTTTGGATGAATGTTTGCGAGGTGCCGGTCAGGCAGTTGGAGAAATAGCTCCAGAGTACCGTCGCGGACATATAGAACAGCATGGGCGGCAGCCCGTCGGTGGATAGGCGCGCGATGTTGCCGAAGACGACGGTGAAGACGAGCGAGTTCAGGATGGGCTGGATGATAAGCCAGAGCGGACCGAGGATGGTTTGTTTGTAGCGTGAGACGAAATCCCGGCGCACAAACAGCGAAATCAGGTCGCGATAACGCCAGACCTCACGCAGTTGGAGGTCGTACCATTTTTTGCGCGGGGTGATGACAAGGTCCCAGTTTTCGGCGGCTTTTTCTTCCATCATATCCATTGATTTTACGTCAAGGTCAGTTATTTTTTTCAAGGCTCTCCAACCCATAATATTGGGCTGCGCAGCGGTTCACCCAGTGTTTCGGGTTGTCGGTCAGGTCAACGGATCCATACGCGTTGGTGAGGGCTGGGGCCTGCCCGCGCACAACGCCTTGCGCCCGGAGCGCACGCAGCTCCTGGTCGCGCGCGTCCCAGGCTTGGGCGTATGCGTGTTGGACAGGCAGGGTTTGGGTGCTTGTTATCACGCTGGCTGTTATCCCCGCGGCAAACAGCAGGACGGCGAAAATGCGCAGCGCTTTTGCCTGAATCCCAATTTGCCCCGGGCTAAGTTGTTTAATTCGCGCGGCAGCAATGATGCGCCCGAGAAGAAAACTGCAGATACCCGCCGCGGGAATAAAGAAAGCGAAGAACAGGATCATCGACCTGGCTACTGGCGCGTCCCATTGGATATAGGCAGAAGGGAATGCCGCCACGACTGCCAGAGCGAAGGTGGATAAACCAATCCATAGGATGGCGCGAAAAAGTTTCTTCGGATTTTCCTGGTTGGTCTTTTCTGGCATTTGGGTTGGGGCATTCCACGAAAAACCAAAGGCAAACGGCAGGAAAAAGTGCGGGAGAATCCAGAAGTGCGCGTGAATCAGATAGCTGTAGAATTCCACCAAAGTGGCGCGCAAAACCAGCCAGGGCAGCCGGGCGAATGGGGCTGGCTCGGGGTGGCTGGAAGCTGCCTGGCGGATTGCGTTCCCGGGCGCGGCGTAAACCACCAAATAGGCGAGCGCCGCAGTAATAAACGCGGCAAATATGCCATTTCTCAATTGGCGGTTGGCAGTTTGGGTCTTGGTAAGCAGCAGAAAAGCGCACAAACCCGCGAACAAGATAACTTGAATGAACCCAAAGACTTCTGAAAAACCCCCGCAAATAAAAACGAGCAAAAGGATTGTCAGGAGCGGTGGTTTTCGCTTGTTCAACCAAGCCCGCAGGAACAGCCCCGCGATGATCGTGAAAATTATCAGCGGAAGCGTGTAATTCAAGGCGCCCGTCTCCCAGATAACAGATTCAAAGAAGACCGGCAGCGAATGGAACAGAACCGCCAGAAAAAACCCGCTGAGCGCGGCCGCATACAGCCAGGCTGGCTCCGCGCGCAGCTGCCTGAGCAGGGGCAAAACGCACCAGACCAAGGCACAGTACCAGGCGGCTGTCAACAAAAACGGCAGAAAGCCGGCAAACCGGGGACCAGCCAGCGCTGCGAGCCCGGTGACAAAAACGTAACTGAAGCGCCCGGTCCAGACGATATATTCCCGCGCGAAAAACTGAACAAAGGGCTGCGCGCGCGCCGACGCGGCGGTGCAGAAATCGTCGTTGATGAAGCGGTTGTGGAACCCGGGCGCGAGCCGGGCGGCAATCCCAAGCAGGGATAAGCCAAAGATGAGAAGGAGAAGCCGGCGCTGAGCTGTTTTATCCAGGTTCATATGGTGAATTTTTATTCTGCGGAACTTGCGATTAAATAATTACTCTAAAGCAAAAGGTGATATTGATGCAGAAATTGGAGATGGTTCTCTTCCCAGGCTGAGGTTGAGTGCCCGCCAGACCATCACGTCTGGGCGTCCGTAATTGAGGTAATGGGCATGATTATTTCGCATCATTTCTTCGCGAAAATTTTTACTTTCCATCAGGCTCACGGTTTGTTCGACGCATTGGTCCGCGCAATCAAAGGCGAGATAGTTACAGCCCTCTTTCAGTTCCGGGACGAAATATTTTAATTTTTCTGAGACAATCGCCTTGGAGAATGCAACGTATTCGGCAAATTTCCAGCCGATTGAATTGTGTAGTCCCGTGGTCGCGATTCCAATTGGGAATTGCTTCATTAATTCAATGTAATTCTTGAATTCAGTCAAGCGCGGGTCACTGATCAGACAATCCGGAAAGTGCTTTCTGGTGTAGTCGTTATGGGAGAGCCCGCCCAGGAAACGCTTCCCAAATTCAGCCCGAAGCGAGCGGACACACTCGGCCCGCATTTGATTAATCTGTTCTCTCTGCTCACGATACTTGGGTTTGGTTTCATCTGGATCCCAAAGCCTGCACATGAAGATAACCTTGGGCGGGAGAGAAAAGTCCGGAGCGGAGTAGCAATTATTAATATTAAATCGAAAGAAACGACGACTAGTACCTAATAAACCACTCGCCAGGGACTTTGTGAAGCTCTGCCATTGCTGCCCCGGGGTTCTCTCCAGTGCAGACCTGCGAAGCTCAAAAATGGATGGGAATGACTCATTCACATGGTAAGCAAGACCAAGTGGGTACAGCCCGGATGGCGGATGTTCGGAATACTCAATCGGAAAGCTGCGTTTAAAATATGCGTCCGTTCGCCCGAGAAGTTCAGTTTTTACCTCCCCAAAATCGGCCAGGTCGAAGACCACTTGTTTCTTTCCTTCGATTTCCACAAACAGCTCTGCGGGAGAAAGCGCGGGTATGGGTAGAGCAGAAGCTTTTCTAATTACTTGATAGCGCAAATTTACTTTGCTCTGGGATTCCAGCAATCTGAAACCGGTGTATATGATCTGCAAGTGTTCAGAATTGCTGTGGCAAAAAATGGTACAGTTTATTCGCGGCATGAATAATCGAGGGAATCAGAGAGAAACGCGAGTGTCTCCCACGTCCTGGTTATTGACAAGATGAAGCAACCGGGCGATTTTCGCCCCATTCGACCACACCCAAGCAAAGCATAGTTCAACAAGAAAAACAGGGAGAGCTGTCAAGCGTTTGATAAAAGGACGAGGTAAATTTGCATATTCCTGATATTGAAACTGCCTGATCCCAAGACTCTTCAACATGGTGGCGATCATTGTCGTCCGAGTGTCTGGGCTGCTAAGCTTATCAATCATACGCTTGTGGTGTCGTTTAAATTGCTCTCTGGGATTGATGCAATAGAAGCGGTCGGAAATCGCGTACTTATCCTCGTTCTCAATTCCAAAGAAGTAAGGCAGCCAAAAATCGATCCCAGCGATGGTAGGCATGTCCGTAGAATAGATTGACAGAAACTCTAGTAGTTTTTCCGTCCGAAAAATCGGACAGGTAATCTCTACGAAATTGACAAACCGAAGTTCGCTATTGAGTTTTCTGGCTGTGAGCGGGTGGCTGATTTTCCCGAAACGCGAAAAAGCCGGCTGAAGCATCCATAGATCGCGCTCAGTTGAGAGTTTGAAAAGGTGCGACAGCCAGCGCGGGGAAATCAGAACATCGTCATCCGCGACCATGATGGCTTTATACTGCTGGAGGTGATCCTTGTGGGTGAGAAACACTTCGTATAGGTTGGGAATCTTGGATCCGCCATGTTCGTTGTAAAAATCAGCGTATTCGCTGTTCAGACCGGGCTGATCTGTGTAATTAGTGACCCAGATATCATAATTCCTGGTTTTTGAAGATGCCCATACTTTTACATTTGCATCTTCTCCAGCGGAGGTGTAAATCAGGTATTCTCTCATTTTTCCTGCGTAATATGAATAGCTGCTAAAGTGAGTGGTTGATTTGTCATCAATTTACTAAGTGATGTGGAGAAGCGGCATCTCCCTGTTCTGAGAAACACTTCCCAAGAGATTTTCAATACAATGGCAGATCGGGGGGTTCTGCCAGAGTCCCTCATCCTCATTCCCCTACTTTTCTTCAGGCTTATAGCTCCCGTCCATCACCGACTGCAGGAACGCGGCCACCCCATCATGCGGGATTATCACTGACGCGCCCAGGTTGGTGGTCATGGGATGGTACAAATCCTTGGGGATTTCGATGAACGCGACGTCTTCCCCGCTGATGCGCCCTGCCAGACAAGCCAGCGTGTACACGTCCTTGGCGTTGAAATTCGTCAGAATCGCGTGGTCGCCAATCACACTCACGCCCAGCTTCACCAGCTGCCAGACGCTCAGCTCGTGCATGACCTTCTTGTAAAAGGCGCTGAGGACCAGGGACTGCCGGCGCACGCGAAAGAAATCGCTGTCGCCTTCACGCATGCGCATGAAAAGCACCGCGGTTTCGCCGTCAAAGTGGTGCGCGCCAGCCCTGAAGGAACGCTCCGTGTCCCAGACCGGCTCCTCCAGGGTCACATCCACGCCGCCAATCTTGTCGATATACTTCTTGATATCCGCGAAATGCAGGACAAAATAGCGGTCCACGCTCACGCCAAAATTGGATTGGATGTTCGCGGTGAGCGACTTTATACCGCCGCCTTTGCCGTTATAGAATTCGCCGTAGCCGTAAGTGGCGTTGATGCGCCCGAATTTAATCCCATGCGCCTGCATGTCCGCCACCGGCACCCAAAAATCGCGCGGGATGGAGACTACCGAAATACGTTCCTGCGCGAAGTCCACGCGCATCAGGCGGATCGCGTCGGCTTGTTCGTTCTCGTCAATGCCCAGAATCAGGGCGCTGAGCGAGCCAATGCTGCTGCACGCGGACTGCCCGGTTGGGGTTGGGGTTGCTGCCGGGTTGTCT
Organism: Chloroflexota bacterium; assembly: GCA_029556265.1. Classification (GTDB taxonomy): domain Bacteria; phylum Chloroflexota; class Anaerolineae; order Anaerolineales; family Anaerolineaceae; genus Mesolinea. Next base: position 7,674 of record JAKQFH010000054.1, read on the forward strand.
GAGGCTCCTCCGCGCGCGTTTTGGGGCGCCAGCTGGGGTTGGAATACCGCCTCAGCGGGTTGGTTGGCTTCAGCCGCCGCCAGGACGACTTCGGGCGCTGCCGCGGCCAGGTTAGGCTGCCGATCGAAGGGGAGCCCGTTCCACAGCCAAAGCGCGCCAAGCACGACCAGCGCCCCGAGCAGCAAAAAGGTGCTGAGGTTCCGGATTGTTTTACGTTTGTCCATAGCGCTTCCTATCTCTGCTGATTACTATTATAAGGAAGAGAACGACACTTTCCAAGCATCCGCCCCTCCGACAAGGCTTTTGCTTGCCGGCGGTCGGTCTTTATTGTTCCTTCCCCCCTGACATAATTCCCGCAGCTCAGCGGCGCAGCCGGACGCGTTCCAATTGGGCAGCCGGTATTTCCAGGCTGACCTGCAGGCTGGCGATATACCTTAGCAGCACGCGGGCGCGTTCGCCTCCGTTCAGACGCGTGTCAAAAATGGCTTCGTAGCCGGCAAAGGGGCCTGCCTTCACCAATACGGGCTCCCCACGCCGCAAACCTGAAAGCGGGTCGGTTTGCTCCTGATTGGCTTGCTCCACGCGCGCGCGCAAGCCAGCGATCAGATGCTCGGGCAGGCTGGCCGGTTCGCCGTCAAAGGCGACAATCCGGCGCATACCCGGCAGCCATGCCACGCTGGAGAAGGACTGGCTGTGCCAATCCAGGCGGGCGAAGAGATAACCGGGGAAATACGGCACCAGCTTCCGCGCGCGCGGGTTCACCGGGCGGACGGACAGAAGCGGCAGGTAGGTTTCGATGCGGTTCAGCTCAAGCTGATACCAAAGCAGCTGCTCCTGGTTTGGCTTGGATTGTAGGGCATACCATTGCGCGGTCATAACGCTCTGATCATCAATTATGTTATTTGGTCACATCATCCCCAGGTCCGCCGCCCAAGAAGCCGGCAAACAAGAAGCCCATGAGCAGGAATCATCCGGTGCTTTGATGGATAGAAAATTATATCACAGCGGTAATTCAGCCGTTTGCGCGCCTATCGGGGCAAGCCGGCGCTGCTTGCCGCGAGGCCGCCGCGCCCCAGCCTGAGCATAAAAAGCCGGCAGCCCGGACTGCCCGACCGGGATAAGCGCGGCGGGGTATAATTGCACCAGGCGGCAGAATCGACCAAGATGGAGGCTCAGATGAAGCGTCACAAGTATCTGGTTTGGTTGCGGGGCGCCCTGGCTTTCGGGCTTGCCTTTGGCGCGTTTTTGGCGGTCGGCGGCGCGAGCGCGCAAACGCCGGCGCTGGTATCCGTCAGCCCGGAGTATCAGCTGGTGGGGCCGAGGCAGGAGTTCAGCGTGCAGGTGCGCATAGATGACGCGGCGGAGCTGTACGCCTTCGACGTGCTGCTCAGCTTCCCGCCCGATCTGTTCGAAGTGCTGACCGTGACGGATGAAAACTTTTTGACGCCGGGATTGGGCGGAGACCCCTTCATTGACAACGAAGCCGGCACGGTGAACGTGATACACGCGCAGATGAACCCGGCTGAGCCGGTATCGGGCGGTGGGGTGCTGTTCACGGTCGTTTTCCTCGCCAGGGGCGCCAGCGCGAGCGCCGATCTGCTGATCGGGAAAGCTGAGCTTTCGGACCGGGACGGCTTTTTGCTGGCGTGTGAGACGCGCGGGGGAACGGTGCACCTGGGGGATTACGCCCTGTTTTTGCCCGCCCTGTTTCGCTGAGCGGCGGCTGCCAACCGACCCGAATCTGGTATAAAAATACGCGCTTTTCGGAAAATACCCTTCCATTTTTACAATTTATCGTTTATACTGGGCTGAGTTGGATGTAGTGGGAATGCTGATGTCCTAACGCGTTTCACACCGTTGAACATGCCGTTGTTGTTTTCACGCTGATTAATAGGCGTGTGAGGATATATACGGATTTGGGGAGGTTAAGCATCAAATCTTGAAAAAAGGAGGGACTATCGGGGTAGGCTGAAACGCAGTTCGGGACAGCGCCGCCTTTTCTGGCGGACCACTGGCTTCCGAAGGGGACATTTTCGATATCTTTCAGTCCCGGGGAATCCAGAAACAAATGCGCAAATAGGGTGCGCGATTCAATTGTAACATTTGTTTTTTGGAGGAAAATTCAATGACTAAGCACAAAATATTTAAGGTTTTTCGCCTGCTGCTGGTGGCGGGGCTGCTTTTCTCGGCGATTCCGGCCGGGCGGGCGCAGGCAGCCACATTGAATGTATGCCCATCTGGCTGTACCTATTCATCTATCCAAGCCGCAATCGACGCGGCGGCAGATGGCGATGTTATCGAAGTTGCCGACGGCACGTACGATAAAACATCTGAAGGCTGGGCCCCTGGCTCCGGAGATGTGCATTTGCGGTTGCTTGACATCCGCAAACCCATCACCCTCCGGGCAGCAAACGACGGCAACGGCGTTCGCCCTGTCATTGATGGTTCTGATATTAACGCAGCTATCCGGGTGAAGCCTTCATATTTCCAAGGCGGGCAGATCCTGATTGAAGGTTTTGAAATCCGCGGAAACAGCTCCACCGGAGCTGCCATCATGGGCGATTTCTGCGCTTCTGACAATCCGCCCAAGGTGATCATTCAGGACAACCTGATTACTGGAGCGCTCGGAGGTCTAAACTTCTGGGCGAACGCGGACTGTTCAGGTTCGCTTAGCTCTTCGACCGAAAACTTTGAGATCAAAAATAACACCTTCACAAACCTGGGCGCATCAGGTGCTCAGGGTTATGGAATCGTCATTGAAAATCTGAGTTCCTGGGCTGAGGCTGGCAACACTTATGCTGGCGTTATATCCGGGAACTCCTTCAGCCACATTAGCAGCGCTGGCTCCAATCCAATGCAGGCTGGCGTGGGCGTGGTCGTAAATTTGCCCTCCCCTTCAAAGCCAGGCAGCGCTAATGTGCATATTCTGAGCAATAACTTTGGCGCGAACATGGGCGCAAACATTGGCATCTTCACCGCGGACGCCAACGGCGCTAAGCTGGAGAAAAACAATCTCAGCAACGGCGCGCTTGGTATCTATAACGGCTCATCTGCTGGAACTGCGGACGCCTCCTCCAACTGGTGGGGCGCGGGGACAGGACCTGCTGCTGGCTCCATTGTGGGCAATGTCAATTATTCCCCCTGGTGCGGCGACGCGGCTTGTTCATTCTTTGTCGCCGGCGCGGACCTGCAAGCCTCCATAGACGCTACCCCAGCAGGCGGCACGCTCTATGTGCCCGATATCTACCCTGATGACACACCTGACTATACAACTGGCGCCGCTTCTGGCTATGGTTATAGGCTGAGCGGGCAGCACCTTATTCTGGCAGACGGCGTGATTATCAAAAACGTACTGGGCGGTTGTTTTGAGCTTGGCGGTCAGACCGTCAGCGGCGACCACAGCTGGATTATGACAGAAAGCCCGGCTGGCGCAAAATGTATCCCATCCGGCGGGCATGCTGCCATTCTTTCACTGTGGCAGATCGTGGACGATATTGTGGTGGATGGGCTTGAGATTGACGGCAGTGGTGAAAGATCAGGATCCGCTTTCAACTTTTACGCCGGCGGCTCGAACATAATGATCCTGAACAATTATGTTCACGACTTGCAAGCTGACGGCATACCGAGCACCGCTTTAGAGTTTTTTGCGGATATAACAGGCGAGTTTGTCATTCAGGGCAACCTGTTTAAAGGCACTGCCGGGATGGTGGATATGGGTAACTTGGATACTACAGCCACTTATAACAGTTGGGGCGCGTACACGGTTACCCCGGAAATGGTTGATTATTCATACGATGGGTCGTATGAATTAATCCATTTTGACCCCTGGACTCACGCGGCAATCGTGCTGACGCCTTCCAAGACGACCCCCGTGGCCGTCGGCAGCAACCTGAGCATTGACGTGATTGGCGTCCTGAAAAACATCACCACCGCGACCTTCACCCTGGAGTATGACCCGGCTATGTTTGATTTTGTCGGGATTACAGATGCCACGACCGAATTTACCCCCGGGCCGGACGGTCTGATTACGCATACCTCCGGGCAGGTAAAATTTGACGGCTGGGCCATCCCGGCAGTTTCTTCCCCGACGGAAGCGGGCACCTTGCTGTACAAGCTGACCCTGAAAGCTCTGAAGAAGGGAGACAGCCTCGTTTCCATCAATCCCGCGAATGACCAGTTTGGCATGATGCCCCTCAGCGGTCCATCGACAAATGTCTACGCGGCATCGCTGGATTCAAAAACAATCACAGCCGCGGACCCGCTCGAGGTGACCGAGGCGGACATTAAGATTAGCAAAGTGGCGGCTGGTCCATACGACGAAACCCTGCCCGGAAACCTGACCGACGGCTTCACGATGAGCCTGGACGGCACCACCGATTGGGTTTACCTCGACACGGACACAATCACTTCAAACCGACCTCTGGCGGACGGCAGCTATTCCTTCTACCTGGATGGCTCGGTCCCCGCGCAAGAAGTGTTCCAATTGGTCGTGAGCAACAGCGGCACAGAATTCTTCCTGCGCGACGCGTACCTGAACGACGGCACGCCGCTGCGCGTCCGGGGGAATGACCCGTTGGGGACCTACACCTTTGTTGGCACCGTGAAAGATGATTTGGAATTGACGGCAGAAGTGTCCATCAAGATAACCTTTGTGGACCCATTCACGGTGACAAACGCTGATTTGAAATTCGCCTACGCGCCGGAAGGTCCTTATCAGGCGGTTGGCGGCAGCTATGCCGCGGGTTTCGACCTGTACGTGGACCCGACCGTAGCCTGGTATTACCTTGACAGCGATGTAATTACCAGCAGCCACGACCTGAAAGATGGACTGTACCCCTTCCACAACGTCAGCGACCCAAGCCATACGCCGGTGTTCTACGTCAAGGTGGCTGGCACGGATATTTCCTTGATAGACGCTTTTTTGCTGGCGCACGGCGCTGGTGAACAGCCTTTACGCATCAACGGGGACGCCGCGCCAGGGACATACACCTTTAGCGGCGAATTGAAGGATAAATACGGTCTGACCACCAAGGCGGAAATGTCAATCAAGGTTATCGACGCCGTGGCTTATGTTCAAGCAAATACAAGCCTCAGCGGGAACCTTGACCACCTTACCGCGACCTTCCCGCCAAGCATCCCGGCTGTGATTGTGCATGAACCGTACAAGATTAACTCCCGGATGACCTTGGGCGCGGCGCTGCCGGCAGGCACCAAGGTCAGCATCGAAGCCTCCGCTGACGGGATTACCTGGGTTCCTTATGTCACCGACGTCACCTTACCCGGGGCAAGCTTCTGGATTACGGATTTGTTTAGCCCTGCCGCAGCCCCGGCGGATTTTGACGCCAACTACGGCGGCAAAGTTGAGCATTACCGCATTACGGTGAAGGACAGCCCGGTAACGATTGATACGACCCTGAAAGTCGAATCAATCATCTCGAAGGACGGCTTCACGACCGAAGTCGTTCTGGCGGCGCTGGAAGATATTCTGGTTTTGTTCGTGAAACCGCTGGTTGTGACGGAAACCGACCTGTGGTACAGCGAAACGCCGGGCGGCACCTACACCCAGTTGGCTGGCAGCCTCGCCGGCGGCTTCGTGATGAAATTGGACCCGGAAGTTGCTTACTACTACCTGGATACCAACACCATCACCGCCAATAACCCTCTGAAAGATGGCTCGTACCCCTTCTATATTAAGACCTCGCCTGCCGGCTTCTTTGACTATTGGGCGACCAGAGGGGTAGTGGAAGGCGCGACTGAGCCGTGGCAGATTAAGATGTGGGAGATTATCAACGGCCGCGATCCGATGTTCTGGGTCAAGGTTGACGGAAGCTCGTACTCCCTGATTGATGGGCTGCAAGGCGGAAACAACCCGCTGCGCATCAATGGCAGCTACTTCACCGGCGAATATACCTACACAGGCTCACTGACCGACATATACAATACGAGCGACGCGTTTGATATCAAAGTCACCTTCACTCGCGAGAATATTCCGACGCTCACGGGCACGGTCAGCATGCAAGGCCGCACCACCCGCAGTGGCATCCTGGTCACTTTGTCCGGCGGTTTTGGCTACGGTCCGTATAGCGCCACCTCGGGCAACCAGGTCAGTGGAAACATTGTCTTTAGCAACCTGGGACTGGGAGAATACGTCATCACCGTGGTTCACGCCCGGTATCTGGACGTAACCCTGGCGCTGGACAAGAAGGTCAGTCTGACCACTCTGAAGCACATACTTGCCGCGCTCGAGTTAAAGGCAGGCGACGCGAATGATGATAATGAGATTAATACCTCAGACGCTTCAATCGTTGGCAGCCAGTACAACACGGGTAATATCAACTCCCAGGGCGATGTGAACTTTGATAACAAGGTCAACATTCAAGACCTGGCGCTGATTGGCAGCAACTGGGGCAAGACTTCAGCAGACGTCTACGCAAGCTGGACGCCTTAGACCCAAAACGACACCCTGCAGGCCGGGCTGACACCCGGCCTGCAAGGCCTTGTGGACCGGATAGAAACGGATTTCTGTTTATGAAGGCGGCACTCACCGCGATTGATATAAAGGAGCACGGCATGCGAAAAAATATTCTGCGCGCGTTATTCATCATCGGGCTGCTTGCGGGTTGGATAACCCCGGCGTTCGGCGGCGCGAGGGCGCAAACGCCGGCACTTGTATCCGTCAGCCCGGAGTATCAGCTGGTGGGGCCGGGGCAGGAGTTCAGCGTGCAGGTGCGCATAGATGACGCGGCAGAGCTGTACGCCTTCGACGTGCTGCTCAGCTTTCCGCCCGATCTGCTGGAAGTGCTGAGCGTGACGGATGAAAACTTTTTGGAGCAGGGGATCCAGTGGCATTCGTTTGACAACGAAGCCGGCACGGTGAACGTGATACACACGCAATTGAGCCCGGCTGAGCCGGTATCGGGCGGTGGGGTGCTGTTCACGGTCGTTTTCCTGGCCAAGGGCGCCAGCGCGAGCGCCGACCTGCTGATCGGGAAAGCTGAGCTTTCGGACCGGGACGGCTTTTTGCTGGCGTGTGAGACGCGCGGGGGAGCGGTTAGCCTGGGGGATTACGCCCTGTTTTTGCCTGCCCTGTTTCGCTGAGCGGCGGCAGCTATTAGCGCGGGGGTGGTATAAAAAAGCGCGAAATTTTAAGCTAAAAAATAGGATTTTTGAAGAAATCGAGGTATAATTGGCTTGTCGGAATTATGGTGAATGCCGCAACCAGACACGCAGCCGCCTGAAAATGGAGTGAGGCTGATGTTGCGGGCACAGCGGAAACAGGAATAAATTTTTGGGGAGGCTTATATCAAAATCACGACAACAGGAGGGACTATCGGGGAGAGCTGAAACGCAGTATGGATTGGAACCGAATTTTTGGCGAATGCCTGGTTCCCAAAGGGGCGATTTGGTTTTTTACTGCTTCCAGGGGAATCCAGAAACAAATGCGCGGATAGGGTGCGCGATAATTGACTGACATTTGTTTTTTTGGAGGAGTAAATCGATGACTAAGCACAAGATTTTAAAAATTTTTGGCTTGCTGCTGGTGGCGGGGCTGCTTTTCGCGGCGCTGCCAACCGGGCAGGCGCAGGCGGCGGATATACCGGTCGCCTGTACTGGCAGCGGCGATACTGCCTTGCTACAAGCCGCTATTGATGGAGCATCGGATGGGGATAATATCCTCGTCAGCGGTACCTGCGTTTTGGATAGCGGCATCACCGTCGGCAAGGCAGTGACCCTTGACGGTGGGGGCAGCGCCAAGATTCAGGTCTCCGGCACGGGGTATCGGATTACGATGAATACCGCCGGGGCGACCCTCAAGGGGTTTGACATTGAGAAGACCGACAAGACCGGCGTGCAGGATATCATCTACATCGCTGCCAATAATGTGACTATCTCGAACAACAAGATCCATGGTCAATTTGTGATTGGCGATGGGGATGTGTCTCGCGCGATGATTACATCAGGCGGATATTCCGGGGTGACGATCAGCAACAATGAAATTTATGACTTGCGTCAGCCCGCCTACATCAGCGGTGTAATTACCGGCGACATCACCAATAACTATACCTACAGAACCAAGGGTTGGGTGTTGGAAGAGGGTGATATGACCTTCACCGGCAACACCTGGGGGACTGGCGCGAACGCGAACGTCTATGATATCGCAATTCTTTCCAGCGTTAGTTCTTCCTATTACACCGACGTGCCCGCTATGTCCGCGGCGAACAACAACGCGTTCATTGAGGATCAACGCACCAGCCCGGCGCTGCTGACCCCAGTTTATGTGGACGCCAGCGCTCCCGCGTGTACCAGCGACTGCGGCACAGCCCGCGCGCCGTATAACAAGATTCAGGACGGCATCGATCGGGTCATCCCCGGTGGGACGGTACACGTCGCGGCGGGAAATTATTCCCCAACCAATAACGGATATCGACATCTCTTGATCAATAAAAGCATCAACCTGATTGGTGCCGGCAGAAATGCAAGCCGGGTCATCTTCACCGAAGGGATTCAAAACGGGCTCGAAATTAACGCTGGCTCCGGCGTAACCCTAGGACCGATCAAAATCCAGGGGATGGGCTTCTTTAACACATCCGGCGGTGAAACAGGTTGGTCTGCAGATTGGCCAGTCAGGGTTGGTCTGACAGGCGGAACCTTCGAGAAGATCGAGTTCAATGACGTCAGAATTTATCGAGGGAAGACGCGCAACCTTCATTTTGAAGCCGCTGCCACCTACAATGAGATTATTCTGACCAATGTCTTCTCCCAAAACGCAGGGTATGTTGGCGGTTCTATTTATGGACAAACTGAGAAACTGACAATCACTGGAGGCATGTTCAATTGGCATGGTGCTCTTGGGCCAACTTCGGGCCATGGTTTGGAAATTATTGGTCAAAATGGAAAGACCATAAAGAATGTCTCAGTCACAGCAACACAGTTTAACGGTAACCATGCGTCTGGATTGATCGTTTCAGGTGTTGAAGGCGCTGTTTTTGATGGCATTCAAGTTAAATCAAACGGCACGAACAATAACGCTGATACAGATATTGGCTTCAGGATTAGCAGCGATCTTGCTCCTGTTGACGGAGTGGAGGTTAAGAACAGTACTTTCCAATACAATCGAACCGGTTTATCGGTCTACGCCCCGGCAGGATCAGGATATTACACGGCAAACAACGTCAGAATTGAAAAGAATGTGTTCACACCAAACACCGCTAACGACA
>JAKQFH010000071.1 GCA_029556265.1 Chloroflexota bacterium
TCATGGACTGGCGCGTACCGCTCGCGGATGTAAACCTGGGACCTGAAGAATTGGAGGCTGTCAGCGCGGTCATCCGTTCTGGCTGGCTGACGATGGGTTCGGTCACGCGGGCTTTTGAAGAGGAATACGCCCGCTCCACCGGCAGCGCGCACGCTCTGGCCATCACCAACGCCACCGCCGCCCTGCACCTTGCCTGCCTCGCGCTAGGGCTTGGCCCCGGCGATGAAGTGATCCTGCCTTCCCTCACCTTTGTCGCCAGCGCCAACGCGATTGGTTATACCGGCGCGCTGCCCGTTTTCGCGGATATCGAAAGCCCGGACTGGCTGTGCCTCTCCCCAAAAGCCTTAGAAGCCGCCCTCAGCCCGCGCACCAAGGCCGTTATGGTGATGCATTACGCCGGCTTTGCCTGCGACATGCCCGCCATCCTGGAAATCGCCCGGGCGCGCCAACTTGGCGTGATTGAGGACGCCGCCCATGCCGTTGGGGCATCCCTCGCGGGCAAAGCGCTGGGCGCCTGGGGAGACGCGGGCTGTTTCAGCTTCTTTGGCAACAAGAACCTGACCACCGCCGAAGGCGGCATGCTCGTGACAGATAACCCTGAAATTGCCGAAAAAGCGCGCGTTTTACGTTCGCACGGCATGACCACCCTCACCTGGGACCGTTATAAAGGGCACGCCAGCACTTACGACGTGGTGGCGCAAGGTTATAACTATCGCATGGACGAACTGCGCTCCGCCCTGGGGCGTGAGCAGCTCAAGCGCATCCCCTCCGGCAACGCCCGCCGGGCCGAACTGAGCGCACTTTACCGCGAACTGCTCGGGCGTGAAGTTCCAGCCCTCAGCCTGCCTTTCCAGGAACAGCGCGGAAGGTCCAGTTATCATATCCTGCCGGCATTACTCCCGCCCGGCACGAATAAACGCGCCTTTATGGAGCGCCTGAAGCAGCAAGGCATCCAGACCAGCTGGCATTACCCACCCGTGCACCGGTTCAGCATCTACCAGGCGGCGTACGCCAGCCGCCCGAACCCACTGCCGATTACCGAGGCAGTTGCCGCGCGGGAAGTGACCCTGCCGCTCTACCCCACCATGACAGATGAACAGGTCGGGTGGGTGGTACAAGCTGTCAAGGAAGCCCTCGCCGGGCTCTAAGCCGGAAGCGAAGCCGCGCGCCAGGCTCGAAAAAAGACCAAACGGAAAGACACTATGAGAACCAGAATACTATTTACCTCACTGATATTGATACTAATCCTGACTTCCTGCGCCGGGAACGCCGCCAACGCGCCGCTCAGCCCCGAGCAGCAGGCTTACGCCCAGACCCAATTTGTACAGCAAGCAGGCACCTCCGCGGCTGCCTTTGCCCACACGGCGCAGCCCAACGCGGAAGTCAGCCAGGGAGCGCCAACCGAAACCGCCCCCACAGCGGCAAACCAAACCCCAGGCGCCCAGCCAACCCAGCCAAACCAGCCAACCCAGCCGACCCACGCCGCGGCCACCCGGACGGCTTCTGCCAGCTTGCCCACCGCCCTACCCACTCCGGGCAGCCCCCAACCCGTCAACCCCACCAACACCCGCGCGTCAGCTCCAACCCCGACCCCCACGCGCACCCCGGCCCCCAGCCCCACCAACACTCCCAGCCCAACCGCCACCCAGCCTTCCGGCTGGCAAGGCGATTGGGATATTTCCTTCCAAAAGGAGGACGGGACCTATCTGAGCGGGCAAATCAGCGTGAACATGAACGGCAGCGACCTGGCTGCCGAAGGGCTGATTAACGGCATCCGCTATCAATTCACCGGGCGTTTGATTTACGATAACCAGCACATGATGGGCACCTGGAGCAGCCCACAAACTTCCGGCAGTTTCAATTGGACCCTGGTTAGCCCCAACCAATTCGCCGGAGACCGCGACCTATGGTATGGTTTTTGCGGGGCGCGCCAGGGCTCGAGCCTGCCCACACCCTGCTACCTTCCGCCGCTCAGTTAGGGCCGGGTTTATTTATGAATTACATTGTCGATATTGACTCTCAGCATAGAAATGTCTATAATGAGAGTTAGCTACAAAAGTTTTTGTGGTCATAATGTCAGGAAAGACGAGATGTTCGCGTTTAATCAAGCAGCTTTTTCTGATTTTCTGCGATCTTTCAGGAGGGATCAGTCATGAAAAAGAAATTTGGTATTTCACTGGGCAGCGCAGTATTACTGGCTGCCATTTGCGTAGGAATGGTCTTCGCGTTTTCCTACACCACCACCGACGGTTACTGGGGGCGGATTGACTCAACCGGCGGGACAACTATCGACGCCACCTGCAACGGATGGGGGAGAGTCACCAACTCCGCGTATACCATCGGCGACGTTATCGGCGTGATTTATAACATTAATTACGGCCCTGGCGGCGAAGATGAACGCTATGTGCGCAACGCCGCCATTTGCGCTGGAGACATCGACGGCGATGGGACTTTCGCGGAGTGGACCCGCACAACTTCGATTGACTGGACAGGTTTTGGCTCTCACACCAGCACTTGCCCCACCAACGCGCCGAATCTTTATATTTCTGAGTACATGTATGATGATCGTGGGGGTCAAACACACCGTATTGGGATAGAGATTTACAACAAAACTGGCGCCGCAGTATCCACAGCAGGTTGGTCGCTGCTGATGTTCACCGCGGATAACGCGTTCACGCAAATCAATCTGTCTTCTGGCACGATTGCAAACAACGGAGTATGGGTCATCGTCAGTGACTCGGCAACCGGTCAACCTTCGAGTTACAACCAATCATTCACCATGAATGCAGCCTACCGTACGGTCGTGCTAATTAAGAATTACGCGCTGCCTGTCGTGGACGGCACATCCTTCGCTTGGCCCGAAAATGTCCAGGCTGTAAGTACGACTGATGAAAATCAGGTGCGTTACGGGCGGCCAACGGGTTACTTTAACTGCCCTTCTGGTGCGGCTGGGTTCCTGGTTCAAAGCGGCTTTGGGTTTCAGGGCATTGAAGACCGCGGTTTTAATCCGGGAGAAAATGATCCCTTCCCAATCGGGCGTTTCTGCCACTACAATAATCCGATTAATTCACCCACGAACGCGCTCGAGACGGTACCGCTCATCATGAACATCAACGGAGTCACCTGCCCAACGGGTTGGTCCCTTGTCGGAAGCCCGGACCTGACTTTTACCTACAACGTGAACCTGGATGAGACCACCAACAGCACGACCCCATGCAAATATGGGACCAGCTCCCCGCAGTGGCCCGGCGGCAGCAGCAATCCCAATGTATCCGGGGATACGGGCCCCAATCGCAACGGCTGTGCCGACCTGGTGACCTTCACTAACGTTGCTGGCCCTCAAACCTTCACCTGCAGCTACGACGGCGGAGGCCATACCCAGGATTACACGGTTTCAATCCTCGGCTTCACGCCTACGCAAGCCGGCGGGGTTTGCCCGGATGTACCGGTCGGCACCGTCAGCTTCAACCGGATTTACACAGCCGAAACATCCAAGAACTGCTTCTGCGTGTATGCCGCCTTCACCAAGGGGCAAATCACCCCGATTGTGCTCCTATACTTCTCCGCTGTATCGGCTGAAAACGGCATTCTGGTCTCTTGGGAGACGGCAACAGAAGTGAACAACTTCGGCTTCAACATCTACCGCGCGGAACAGGTGGAGGGCGAACGGGTCAAGCTCAACCCTGAATTGATTATGAGCGCCCTTGGCCCCGGCGGGCTCGAAGGCGCTAAATATGAGTTCCTGGATGAAACCGCGGTTGTCGGTGTAACCTATTACTATTGGCTTGAAGACGTCCCATTGGAAAGCGGCGTGACGCCAGGCCTGTACGGACCAATCAGCGCGGTGAGGTAGTCCTCAACCCGGCCCTCGCAATCAGCCGTGCCATCTCAGGCTCTGTTCATTCTCTGAGCTTAGGAGGCAGCGCGGCTGGCTGCAAGCACAGCGCGCCCACCGATGGATGAAAGCAGGGGATGGATGATGAACACCGCATTCCTGCGGGGATATCAATGCCCTCCGGATGTTTTCGCGGAGTTGTGCGCGAGCTTGCTGCAATCCGGCAAATCCATCCGCGTCTTTGCCCACGGGGACAGCATGCTGCCGAACCTGCGCGGCGGAGACACGCTGCTTTGCAGTCCGCTGGATGAACGCCCGGTGAGGGTTGGGGATATCGTCCTTTATCTCACCCCGAACCGCCAGACGCTTTTTCACCGGGTCATCCGCTCGCGCGAACAGGATGGAGAACGCTTCTTTCAAGTTCAGGGAGATAACACCCTGAACCCGGAAGGCTGGAAAAGCACCACGGAAATATTGGGTCGGGTCGCGCGCGTTATCCGGTCAAACGGCATGGAACAGGGGATGGACACCTTAGTAATGCGGCTGTTCAACAGATGGGCGGCTTTCCGCTCCCGGAGAAAACTCAACCACTTCCAGCGCCTGCGCGCCCTGGAGCAAGGTTTCTTTTCCCTGTTTGGCGGCTGATATACCAGGAGCAATTTTGACGGAACAAGACGAACTTTATTCACGCAACCCGGATTTTATTTTCCGGCGCATTATAGACGAGACGATTTTGGTGCCGGTTCATCGCGACCTGGCAGAAATGGACTGCATATACACGCTGAATGAGCTTGGCGCACTGCTTTGGGAGAGACTTGAAACCCCAGCCTCGAAAATTGAACTGCGTAAAGCGATTTTGGACACTTATGACGCCGCAGAAGATACCGCCGCGGCAGACCTGGACCGCTTTTTGGAAGAAATGCAAAGTATCGGCGCGCTGCTGAGAGCCTGAAAATGGACTGCGTAAACTTTTCTGAATTGGACATGGACGACTGGGGAGAAATCCTCCTCCAGCCTCTGCACGGCAGCCGCTTCCCGCTCGCCGCGGAATTTGAGCTCACAGAGCGCTGCAATCTTAATTGCGTCCACTGTTTCATCAATCAGCCGGCAGCCTGTGCCGCTGCCCAGCAAAATGAGCTGAGCACCGCCCAGGTCAAAGACATTCTCGACCAAATCGCGGCGGCCGGCTGTTTGCACTTGCTGCTCACAGGCGGAGACCCGCTGCTGCGCCCGGATTTCAAGGAAATCTATCTGTACGCCCGCCAAAAAGGCATGTTGGTGATGCTCTTTACCAACGCCACCATGCTCACCCCAAGCCTGATTGAAGCGCTCAAACAAGCCCCGCCAATTTTGGTTGAAGTCAGTGTCTACGGCGCCACCCAGGAAAGTTACGAAGCGGTCACCCGTTTGCCCGGCTCGTGGCAGCGCTTCATGCACGGAATCCGGATGTTAAAAGAGAACGGACTGCCCCTGGCGCTCAAGTCGGTGGTACTCGCCAGGAACAAAGCGGAACTGGGCAGGATTAAGCAACTGGCGGAAGACCTGGGGGTCAGCTTCCGTTACGACGGCTCGATTTTTCCGCGCCTCGACGGCTCCGAAGCTCCCTACTGGGACCGCTTAAGCATCGAAGAAATGCTTGAACTGGACCGTTCAGACCCGGAACGCATGCACGCCTGGACGCTGCAATACGAGCTCAGCCAGAACCTGGCGCTGCGCAGCGACAAATACATTTACAGCTGCGGCGCCGGCAAGCGTTCCTTTCATATTGACAGCCAGGGGCGCCTGGCGATGTGCATGATGGCTCGCAAGCCTTCTTATAGTATTCTGGAAATGGGTTTCGAGAAAGCCTGGGAAGAACTCGGCAAAGAAACCCAACTGGAACGCACGCTGCGGCTGCCTTGCGCGGATTGCAGCGCGTCTGGAATTTGTATCCAATGCCCCGGCTGGTCTCAGCTCGTACACGGGGACAATGAAAGCCTGGTCGATTTTGTCTGTCAACTCGTCAAAGCCCGCGAACAGGCAATATGGTATAATAAAAGCGTAATTAAGGAGACTGTTTTATGATGAAAAAACCATATACACCACCTGCCGTGAATAAGGTTATCCTGAAGCCAAAAAACGCGATTTTGGGCTTTTGTCACAGCAGCCCGAACTTATTCCCGAAGAGTAATTTCGGCTGTACTGCCCAGGTTGGCGGCTGCTCAACCAAAACCGGCTGATCTCACAAGCTTCAACAGTGTTTTTCGATATTAATGAGTACCCGCGCCTGATTTTGTCGCGCGCAGGTACTCATTTGATTCCCGCCGCAACCCGCCTCATGCTCCAGGAACCAGCCCCATGCGGATAAACATCGCCGGTCTTTGTATCCAGATTGAGGAAGGCGTCTTCCCTCTCTCCCTGGAAGACCTGCCCTGCCATTTCAAATTTCGCGATGTGCCGGGCTTGGAGCCGCCTGCCGCGCAGTTGAACCTCAGCTTCACCGCGGAAGCCGCCCCCCAGAACCTTGCCGGCGCGCTTTGCCGCAATGAGATTTGGGAGCTGTGGCAAGACGATTACGGAAACTTAATTTTCACCCAACCCGCTCAAATTCCACAGCGCTGGGTGTTGGTTAATCCTGATTTCACTGCCGGTAGAATTTTTGGCGATTTTGGCGCGCTGAAAGGCGGGCCTTTCTTCCCGCTGAAATATCTGGATATCGTCCTCTATTCCAACTGGCTGGCGCTGCGCGGCGATCTTATCCTGCACGCGTCCGGGGTCATCTGGGAAGACGCGGCTTACGTCTTTATGGGCAATTCGGGGGCGGGCAAGTCTACCCTGGCCGCGGACCTGCAAGAGGCGCGTGGACTCACCGTTTTGGGCGAAGACCAAATCATTATCCGCCGGGTGGGTGATAAATTTATCGCTTTCGGAACGCCCTGGCATGAAAACCCCACCCGCTGCGATCCGCGCGGCATGCCGCTTGGCAGGCTCTTCTTCCTGGACCGCGCGGCAGACCGAACCCTCACCCCGCTCAGCGGCTTTGATGCCGCCGTGCGAATCATGACCACCGCTTTCGTGCCCTACTACCTCCCTGCGCGGGTGCAAGCCGTCCTTGATAACGTTGCCCGGCTGACGGCTGAGCATACAGCCTTTGTGTTGGCGTACCAGCGCGGAACAGATATAATTGAAGTAATCCGCGGCGCGTAAGCTGCCCCTGCTCCAACCCAACCATTCAGGCAGCACGGCAAATCTTGATACTCAGGAGATGTACTATGTCCAGGTTATTCAGGCTTATACTGGCAGTCGGGCTCTTATCCCTCTTGCTTTCCCAATCCTTCCCGGCAATTGCCGCGCCGCGAGAAGACGCGACCCCAGGAACAAATTTGCTGGCTTCTTCCGGAAGCGCGCTCAGCTTTGAAGTCTCGCTTCCCGCCCAGTCACTCAGGCTTGAACCCGTCCTCGTGAATGGGACAGCCTATACCCGGGTCGCTTTCCCAGACGCGGCATATCAAGCTGCGCCTGGCGAGCCAGCGCTGCCCTTCCTGACCAAAATGCTCGGCGCGCCATTTGGCGCCCGGGTGTCGGTGAGCGTTCGCGCCAGCCAGCCTGTGCGCGTCTCTTTGGACGCGCCAGTACTGCCCGCGCCAAACCAGGAGCAGGTCTGGGATTTGGACGCGTACCTCGAGGACCCCGCCGCGATACCCCCGGTGATTGAAACCATCCTGCCAGACCCGGCATTATACGCTTCTGCTTCCCCCTACCCGGGCGAGCTGGCGAAAACGCTGAATGACGGCATCATCCGGCAGCAGCGCGTGGTCAGCGTGGGCGTTTTCCCGGTGCAGTATCTGCCCGCTGAAAACGCGCTGCTGGTATATGAAAGCCTGCGCGTGGAGCTTCGCTTTGCCGGGGCGGCAGTGGATTCCCTGCCAGCCGCGCGGGCGGAATCCGCTGTGTATGAGCAGTTTTTTTCCGACAACCTTTTGAACTACACGCAAGCCGCGGCAATGCGGCGAACCGCCCCGACGGAAAGCCCGGTTTACAGCGCCGCCGTTCTGAACAGCGCCAGCGCGAAAAGCTGGACGCCGCCAAACCCGGGCTGGCGCGTTACCACCAGGGCAGAAGGCTTTTACCGGATTAGCGCGAGCCAACTGAGCGCGGCCGGCGTGCCGGTGGAGAGTGTCGACCCTGACAATTATCACATGTACCACCTCGGCGAGGAAATCGCCATCCAGGTCAGCCCGGAGGGTGAAATTCTTTTCTTCGCGGAAGCCTTGAAAAGCAAATACACGGCGGACAACGTGTATTGGTTGACTTACAACGACACACCCGGGCAGCGCATGCAAACGCGCAGCGCCGCCCCGGGAAGCGAGCCGCTTGTCAGCTCATTTCAACGCGAGGAACACCACGAGACAGATATCTTTTACCGTTCAAAGGCGCCAGCCGAGGATGATTACGAGCATTACTTCTGGGATTATGTTTACCGCAAGGGTGCAACTTTTCATGACTGGACATACTCGCTGGACCTGAGCCGTTATGTGGGCGGAGACATCAGGCTAATCCTTCCGCTGATTGGATACAGCCAGTCATCGGACCAAAACCCCGACCACCTGGTAAATGTTTTTCTGAATGGTACCCAGATCTATAGTGCCAGCTGGGATGGGTTTACCAGCCACCTGGTAGACCTGACGCTGCCAGCCGGGCTGCTGCTGCCAGGCGCAAATACCCTGAAGGTATCCTCGCCGAACACCGCCGAAGTTGAGGGTGATTTGTTTTGGATTGATTGGCTGGACCTCGCCTACCAGCGAGATTTTTCGGTGAGCGGCGACAAGCTGAAATTCTCGCGCTCAGAACCGGGCGACTGGAAGTTTGAACTGACCAATTTCTCGTCTGCTGACGCGTTAGTTTTCGATATCAGCGATCCCAGCACGCCATCCGAACTGACAGGCGGCACGTATTCTGGCACGGGGCCGTATGCGCTGCAATTCAGCGACCATATATCGACAGCGAGTGAGTATCTGGCGTTCACGCCGGACAAAATATTGGGTATCAACAGCATCACCCAGGACGCGCCCTCCAACCTGCAGTCCACAACCCAACAGGCGGATTACCTGATTATCTCGCACGCCAACTTCCTTACGGCGGTGCAGCCGCTGGTGGGCATGCGTACCGCCGAGGGCTTGGAGGCAAGCCTGATTGACCTGCAGGATGTTTACGACGAGTTCTCGTACGGGATTGTTGACCCGGCGGCCGTGCGCGCTTTTATTGCTTTCGCCTACACGCATTGGCAGGCGCCAGCCCCAAGCTATGTTCTGCTGGTGGGCGATGGAAACTACGACCCAAAAAACTATCAAAACTATGGGCGGACCAGTTTCTTCCCGCCCTACCTGGCTTTTGTGGATCCAGAAATTGGAGAAACTGCCGCCGACAGCCGCTATGTTTCCATTGTGGGCGCGGACCCCATGCCGGATTTGATGCTCGGGCGCTTATCGGTGAACCAGCCGTCTGAGGTAACGGCGTATCTGGCCAAGCTTACAAGCTACGAAACGAACCCGCCCTCGGGCAACATGCTGCGCAGTATTCTGGCGGTAACCAGTAAAGCTGATAACCTTGGTCAGTTCCCCCTTATTTCCGAAGCCCTCCTGCGCGATGAATACCCCGGCGAACCTTTCAGCGCCCAAGAGGTGTATTGGGAGTGGACGCATACTGACCTTCCTCAGGCCCGCGCGGACATAAAAAACGGTTTCAACGAAGGCCGCCTGCTGGTAAACTATATCGGTCACGGCGGTTATAATGTTTGGGGTACTACCGGCGCCTTGCTTTTCCGGACCTCAGACATCAATTCCCTGCAAAACCAGGATAAATACCCCTTCGTACTGGCTATGACTTGCATGGAAGGTTTTTACACGTATCCGAACCCAATCAACTCCGGCTATGAGGCAATGGCGGAAATGATTACCCGCGCGGCTCAAAAAGGCGCCATCGCCAGCTGGTCTCCAACCGGTTGGGGCTCAGCTATCGGGCACGACCTGTTGAACCGCGGTGCCTTCCACGCGATTTATTCTTCCGGCGTCGTGGAACTGGGCGCGATAACCCAGGCGGGTTTGGCGCGCGTTTGGGCCAGCGGTTGGAACCTGGACCTGCTGGAAACCTACCTCTTATTTGGCGACCCAGCCGTCAGGCTGCCGCGCGCGCTAACCGCGGTAGTCGATTACTACTCAGGCGTAGAAGATACGCCGCTTAGCGTGGATGCGGCTAACGGGGTTCTGAGCAACGACATCAAGCCTTCGGGCGGCACTTACTCAGCCGTATTGGCGGGAAATGCCTCTTTCGGATCGGTGGTTTTAAACCCGGATGGTTCTTTCATCTACACACCGAACCTTGATTTTTGCGGGGAAGACAGCTTCAGCTATAAAATCTTTGACGGAACAGCCTACTCCAACACAGTGCGGGTCAAATTGAACATTGAGGGCGTAAACGACCACCCGCCGGTCGCGTATGACCAGGAAGTTACGACATACATTAATACCCCTGTAACCATTACATTGGAATACTCCGATTCCGATGAATGCGGCGGCAGTTCAAGCTGCGCGGCAGGCACCGCCCCCGAAGCAAGCCTGAATTTCTCGTATACCTTCGAGATTGTGACCCCGCCCGCTCACGGGACATTAAGCGGCGCTGGACCGGAGGTTATTTATTCCCCCGATCCGGGTTATTTCGGACCAGATAGTTTTACCTTCAAGGTCAACGACGGAATGTTTGACAGCAATACTGCCCAGGTCGCGATTAACGTGAAGATACCTTGGATTTACCTCCCAATCCTAACCAGGTAACTTTTTCTGCATTGAAACACAACGCTGCCCCCCGGA
Source organism: Chloroflexota bacterium (assembly GCA_029556265.1). Taxonomy (GTDB): domain Bacteria; phylum Chloroflexota; class Anaerolineae; order Anaerolineales; family Anaerolineaceae; genus Mesolinea. Next base: position 10,681 of record JAKQFH010000071.1, read on the forward strand.
ATAACCGCGGGGGCAGCGCTGTTTAAGCAAAAACTCATCACATATGGGATTTTTCAGAAAAACAAATTACAAATATAACCAATTTTGTCATATTACCTTGATTTATCGGAATTATCCTTTATAATCCGCCGCATTTACGGTGAATATTTCACTGTTTCCTCTTGTGTAAGCGCAAAATGTGCCATTTTATTCAAACGAAAGATTTTAGTGGAAAGGAATAATCATGAAATACAAGCATTTTATCATATTTATATTAGTATTCTGTCTGGCGCTCCCCCCGGCTTTTCTGGGGAGCCTGGCCACCATCGTCAATGCCGCCAACCTAAACGCGGCGCCAATCGCCTATGACCAGACCATCCAAGGAGTTATTGGTTATTACACGGCGATTGAGCTTACCGGTTATGATCCTGACGGCGATCCGCTCACCTATCAGATTATCACCTATCCGGAGCACGGCAACCTGTTTGATGACCCTCCCAATTATGTCTACCGCCCCCATGACGGTTATATTGGCCCGGATTACATCGTGTTTACCGCCTCTGATGGGGTCAATGTTTCTGAACCGGCAACAATAACCATCAACGTTCGCTCCAACGTGGACCCGATCGGCTATCCTCAGACTGTTCAGGCCGTCAGCGGTTATTACACCTCAATCACCCTCACCGGTTATGACGCCGACGACGACCCGCTCATTTTCATCGTTGTCACCCCTCCCCAGCACGGCACCCTCTCCGGCACAGCGCCCAACCTCACTTACTTCCCCGACCCCGGCTACATCGGCCCGGATTTCCTCGAGTTCGTTGTCTCGGATGATATCGGTGAGTCACCTGCAATTCGTGTGGATATCAACGTCCGCACTAATACGGATCCAATCGGCTATCCCCAGACCATCCAGGCAGTCAGCGGTTATTACACCTCGATCGTCCTCACCGGCTACGATGCCGACGGCGACCCGCTCACCTTCCTGATTGTCACCAATCCCCAACACGGCGTGCTCCTTTATGATTTCCCGAATTACCTCTATCGACCTGACTCCAATTATGTCGGCTCAGATTTCTTTGAATTCGTGGTCTCAGACGGCATCGGTGAATCGCCGGCTGTGCGCGTGGATATCAACGTTCGCTCCAACACAGACCCGATCGGCTATCCTCAGACTGTTCAGGCCGTCAACGGTGTGAACACCCCAATCACCCTCACCGGTTATGACGCCGACGACGACCCGCTCATTTTCATCGTCGTCACTCCTCCCCAGCACGGCACCCTCTCAGGCACAGCACCCAACCTCACTTACTTCCCCGACCCCGGCTACATCGGCCCGGATTTCCTCGAGTTTGTTGTCTCGGATGATATCGGCGAGTCGCCTGCCATTCGTGTGGATATCAACGTAGTCCGCGCAAACAGTGCCCCAGTCGCAAACCCACAGTCTCTGATTGCCAACTCCGGCGTTCCGCTCTCGCTCATCCTGACCGGTTCAGACCCCGACGGTGATACTCTGAGCTTTCAGGTGACCGCCCAACCAACTCACGGCGTTCTCTCTGGTACTGCGCCCAACCTGACCTACACATCCGCCCTCGGTTATCTCGGTCCGGACAGTTTCCAATTTGTGGTTTCAGATGGAACGCTCAGCTCAAGCCCGGCCACAGTCAGCATTACGGTGTCTTCTTCAGGTCCCGTCACAATTTTCTATGACGACTTTGAAACCGACAAGGGTTGGGTTCGCAACCCATTTGGGACCGATACCGCTACCAAAGGCTTATGGGAACGCGCGATTCCGGAATATACCTGGTGGTGGGGTCCAAAACAAATGGGGAGCACTACCAGTGGATGGTACAACCTTGTCACGGGTGCAAAAGCCGGCCTGACACCGTCCAGTAACGATGTGGATGGCGGCTTAACCTCCATTAAATCTCCCGCGATTGCACTGCCCTCCAACGGCAGCCTGACCTTGAGCTTCAACTACTACTTTGCCTATTACAGCAACGCCTCCAACGCCGACTTCTTCCGCGTGAAGGTCGTTGGTGCCAGCACGGTAACTGTTCTTGAAGAATTGGGAAGCAAGGCAAACGTAAGCGCGTACTGGTATCACGCGACAATCGACCTGAGCGCCTTTGCGGGTCAAACGATTTACATTCTGATTGAAACAGCAGACAACGCCAACGACAGCCTGATAGAAGCGGCGGTGGACGATGTCCGGATTGTGGTCAATCCACATATAAACTTTGGTGAAAATACCATAAACGACAAGTAAATTTGTTCGTGAAACCGGTTGTGATGCGAAAACATCACAACCGGTTTTTTAGTTCAAAGATTTCGTCTGTTCGGCACAGAATGTGCACCCAGCTGTTTTGTTATCACTCACCTTGTTCATATTTAAATATTATGGAGCCCGACATGAAGAAGCAACATTTGTGGTTCACTTTGTTCGTGATAGTCAGTCTCATCCTGTCCAGCTTTGGTAATTTGCTGAACAGGTCTGTGAGCGCGCAAGCGGAAACTCCCAACGCGTACGCGCCGCAGGTTTATATTGTCCGGGTTTACTATGGTAACCAGTCAGACATTGAAAAACTGGTACCTTTCGATCTGCTTGAATTCAACGACAAGGTGGAGAAGTACGTACTTGTCGCCGCGACGCAAAGTGAGATTGAACGAATCCAATCATTGGGTTTTAAGGTGTCCATTGATAAGGAGCGGACAGCCGATTTTAATGTTGGGTTTGGAAGGCAGATGCAAACCATTCCGGGTTACTCCTGCTACCGTACCGTGGAAGAAACCTTTGCGGCAGCGGCCAACCTGGCAGCCGTGTATCCAACGCTCGCCCAGTGGATTGACATCGGTAATTCCTGGGAAAAGAGCGTTGGTCAACCCGACGGTTATGATTTGATGCTGCTGAAACTGACCAACACGCTGGTTGGCGGGGACAAACCGAAATTGTTCATTATCGCGGCAATTCACGCCCGGGAATACACAACTGCCGAGACGGCCACGCGTTTTGCGGAATACCTGCTGGCCAACTACGGCACCGATCCGGATGTGACCTGGATGCTGGATTACCACGAAATCCATATCCTGCTCCAGACCAACCCGGATGGACGCAAGGAAGCGGAGGCAGGCATATCCTGGCGCAAGAACACCAATGAAAACTACTGCGGTGTTACCAGCTCCAACCGCGGCGCCGACCTCAACCGCAACTTTAGTTACCAATGGGGCGGGGCGGGTTCCAGTTCCAACCCCTGCGACGGCACCTACCGTGGAACCTCCGCGTATTCCGAGCCTGAAGCAAAAGCTGTCAGCGATTATATGCTTTCCATCTTCCCTGATCAGCGCGGAACAGGCGCCGCGCCAGCGGACGCCACCGGTATCTTTATCGATTTGCACAGTTACGGCGGCTATGTGCTGTGGCCCTGGAGCTATACCACTACTCTCCCGCCAAATTCCTCTCAACTGGCAACGCTGGGACGTAAATTAGCTTACTTTACCAATTATTTACCTGGTCAGACCGGTCGGGATCTCTATGTTTGCTCTGGCGTGACCACAGACTACGCCTACGGTGAACTGGGCATCGCGGCTTATACCATCGAAATGGGCACAGCCTTCTTCCAATCCTGTTCAACCTACGAAAGCACGATACATCCCGCTAACCTGCAGTCACTGCTTTATGCAGCAAAAGTGGTAAGAACCCCCTACATGACCCCGCTGGGTCCAGACTCGCTGAGTGTGGCGGTGAGCGCCAGCAGCGTGCCGGCAGGGACCCCGGTAACCCTGACGGCGCAAGCCAACGATACCCGCTACCGCCAATCCAACGGTACCGAACCAACCCAAAACATCGCCGCGGCAGAATACACCATCGATACCCCGCCCTGGGAGACCGGCGCGGCGCCTATTGCCATGAGCACCTCGGACGGTGCCTTCAACGCGACCATCGAAAACATCACCGCTGCCGTGAACACCAGCTCCCTGACGCCCGGGCGCCATATTATCTATGTGCGCTCAAAAGATGCCAGCAGCAACTGGGGCGCGGTGAGCGCGGTTTTCCTGACCATCGAAGGCGCTGCCAACCAGGCTCCGGTAGTGTCTGGTATTCCTGACCAGACCATCCTTGAAGGAGAAAGTTTCGCGTCCATTCCATTGGATGATTACGTCGCAGACCCCGATAACACGGATGAGCAGCTGACCTGGACTTACAGCGGAAATTCCGCGCTGAGCGTGACTGTCACCAACCGCGTCGCGGTTATCACCGCGCCAAATCCTGACTGGAACGGCTCGGAGACTATCACCTTCCGCGCCACCGACCCCGGCGGTCTTTATGCTGAAGATGCTGCGGTGTTCACAATCATACCGGTAAATGACCCACCGGTCGTCGCGGACATCCCCGACCAAACCATCCCCGAAGGCGGAACGTTTACGAACATCGCCTTGGACGACTATGTTAGCGACGTTGATAATGCCGATGCCGAAATTACCTGGAGCTTCAGCGGAAACGCCAGCCTGCAGGTCAGCATTACCGACCGCGTCGCTGCGATTGGACTGCCCTCTCCGGATTGGACGGGCTCCGAAACCATTACTTTCATCGCGTCAGACCCCGCAGGGCTTAGCGATTCGGATCAGGCGACCTTCACGGTTACCGTTGGCAATAAACCGCCGGTTGTCTCAGATATTCCCGATCAGACCATCGAAGAGGGTGGCAGCTTCGCCAGTATTCACCTGGACAACTACGTCTCCGACCCGGATGGCACCCCCGCTGAAATAACCTGGACCGTAAGCGGAGCTGACGCGCTGACAGTGGTCATCAGCAACCGCGTCGCGCAAGTCAGTGTGCCAGACGCTGATTGGAATGGTAGCGAAACGTTGGTCTTCCGCGCCACCGATTCCGGCGGTCTGTACGCCGAAGACGCAGCTGTCTTCACTGTCACGCCTGTGAATGACGCCCCAGTCGTGACCGATATACCCGACCAAAGCATACCGGCTGGCGGCGCGTTCGCCCCCATCCACCTTGATGATTATGTCAGCGATATTGATAACGCTGACGCTGAACTGAGCTGGTCTGTATTCGGCGCCACCAACCTGGCTGTCACCATCACCGAGCGCGTTGCGTCAATCAGCGCTCCAACGGCTTGGGCTGGTACGGAAACCCTGACCTTCCGTGCCACGGATCCGGGCGGCTTGTACGCTGAGGACGCGGCTTCCTTTACTGTCCGCGCCGCGAATCAACCGCCAGTCGTCGCCGATATTCCTGACCAGACCATTGCCGAAGGCGGAACTTTTGCCGCCATCAACCTGGATGATTACGTCTCCGACCCTGACCATGAAGACGCGTTGTTGAGCTGGTCGTACAGCGGCAACTCGGCGCTTGAGGTCAGCATTACCAACCACGTGGCAAGCATCAGCGTGCCAGACTCCAATTGGAACGGTAGCGAAACCATCACTTTCCGCGCCACGGATCCAGAGGGTCTCTTCAGCGAAGACGCGGCTGTTTTTACCGTCACCGCGGTTAACTACCTGCCAATCGTTTTCGCGCAGGAGCTGACTACGCAGGCAGATACTCCGCTTCCGATCACGCTCGCGGGATCCGACGCGGATAATGATCCGCTAACTTACTCCCTCACCGTTCAACCCATGAATGGAACCCTCACAGCCGGCGCCGCTTCCGCCAATTGGACCTACACCCCGGCCAGCGGCTTTAGCGGAACCGACAGTTTCTCTTTTGTTGCAAATGACGGCTACGGGAATTCTGAACCGGCAGTTATTACGATTACCGTCACACCGGCTGGTCCGATAGAAGTGTTCCGCGACGATTTTGAGACCGATCTTGGATGGGTCCGCAACGCAAACGGCACCGACACAGCCACCCTGGGGTATTTTGAAAGGGCGGATCCCGAGACGGTAACCTATTACGGCCCGAAACAGTTGGGAACAACGGTCAGCGGCAAGTATGATTTGGTTACCGGCCCCTTGCAAGGCAGTTCCGCTGGCGCTTACGACCTGGACGGTGGTACCACAAGCATGCGCTCTCCCGCGATTGCCTTGCCTCCCAATCGGGACTTGAACCTTTCCTTCAGCTATTACTTCGCCCACTATACCAACGCTTCTTCTGCAGACTACTTACGCGTTTACGTCATCAGCAGCAGCAGCGTAAAGGTATTTGAAGAGCTCGGCGCGGCGGATAACGATGACGCTGTTTGGGAGAATTTCAGCACGGATATCAGCAGTTTTGCCGGTCAGACCGTCAGGATTCTAATTGAAGCCGCGGATGCCGGTACCGCGAGCTTGGTCGAAGCCGCCGTGGACGACGTTCTGATTGTGTCCACCCCGCCGAATAACCCGCCTGCCGCCAATCCGCAAAGCCTGACAACCGCGGAAGACACAGCGCTGCCGATGCTGCTCACGGGTACAGACCCGGATGGGAACGCTTTAAGCTACACCATTACGGTTAATCCTGCGCACGGCAGCCTAAGCGGCGCCGCGCCCAACCTGACTTACACCCCCGCTGCCAACTATTTCGGCGCGGACAGCTTCAAGTTCACGGTTAACGACGGCAAACTGACTTCTGAAGCCGCGCTTGTCCAAATTCAGGTCACGCCAGTTAACGACCCACCGCTTGCAGTGCCGCAAACGATTACCACCCAAGTGGGCACCCCGGTTGCCATCCAGCTTGCTGGCACAGACGTGGATGGCGACCCGCTCACCTTCGTTATCGTTAGCAGCCCCACCCACGGCACGCTCAGCGGAACAGCCCCAACCCTCACGTACACACCAGCCTCAGCTTACACTGGCTCCGATTCGTTCAGCTTTAAAGTAAACGACGGCAGCGCGGATTCAGCTCCGGCAAGCGTCAAGATCACCGTCAATCCCGCGGGGCCAGTCACAATCTTCTCAGATGACTTCGAGAGCAACCTTGGTTGGACCTTTAACCCCAACGGCACGGATACTGCCACGCGCGGCGCTTTCGTCCGGGCTAACCCCGAAACGACAACCTACTCCGGTTATAAGCAGCTCGGCACGACAGCCAGCGGCTCTTACGACCTGGTAACCGGCCCATTGGCGGGCAGCTCCGCGGGCGCCTATGACCTGGATGGCGGCACGACCAGCGTCCGGTCTCCATTAATTAACCTTCCCGCCGGAAAGACAATCACGCTGACGCTGAAGTACTACTTCGCGCACTATTCCAATTCTTCCAACCTGGATTATTTCCGCGTACAAATTGTGGGCGCTACCACCACTACCACTATCTTCACGGAGCTTGGCGCAAAAGATAATGATAATGCCGTCTGGGCTACCCTGACCTATAATTTAAGCTCCTTTGCCGGACAGTCGGTGTACATCTTGATTACTGCAGCGGACGCCTCCAACGACAGCCTGGTGGAAGCGGCTGTGGATGATGTTGTGATTATCGCGCAGTAAGTAATCTCAGCCGTTGTATTAACGGCGCGTCACCAGCACATTTCAGCAATCGCAATGGTCAGAACTGCGTTTTACAGTTCTGACCTTGCCTTTGTTGACAATCAGGATGGTTTCCCCCGCGAAACTGAACCGGGTGGTATGCCGGCAGAGGGTGATAGAATTATTCTCAGTTTGGAACATACCCCGGGAAGGATGCGTATGCGCGAATCCAATCATTTTTCAAAATTACTGCTCCGAAGAGCTTGCCTGTTCATATTCCTGGTTCTCGCGGTCTTCCCTGGCATGACTGCCACCGCCAAACCTGCCGACCCGCCTGAAGAAGAACCCCAGCTGGATAACACAATCCAGACCAGGTCTGCGGGGCTTGCCTGGGGCAGCCCGGACGGGGCGCATTCGGTCTACGCCTGGCCCTTCCAGGTGGTGCAAATGGGGCATGTAATCCAGTCTTATCAGGATTATGGCGGCGCACCCTACTTTCATCACGGCATCGATATGGTCGCCCCGAATGGCACGGAAGTTTTCACGCGCTCCGGGGGGCAAGTTGTAAACATTCAAAACTACGGCTCTGGCGGGCTTTATTGGGAAGTGGCAATCCTGGACGCAGAAGGTTATGTTTGGCAGTACCACCATATCGACAAGCTCAGTATCCCATCAGCCGTCCATCAAGCCTATCAATCCTGGCAGGCTGACCATCAACACGGAGGCTTTATCCTGCCAGATACAAAGCTGGGCGAAATCGTTTATTGGCCGGTGAAATCTTTTAATGACCTCTTCCACCATATCCACCTCAACATTCTGGCCGCCGGTGATATCTACCTGAACCCGCTGGAGTTCCATACGCTCCTGCCCGACAACCAGCCGCCTTTCATCCAAAAAACCGGTCTGCTGGTGAATAACGCGATAATCCCCGGCGGCACAATCACCGAATCCCAGATTCCGACTTACGGCCTATATATCCATTCTGGCGATCTTTTCCTCAGCCCGGTTTACACTCTGCCGCCCTATAAAATCGCCTTCTCGCTGGACGGCGCCCCGTGGACGACAGTTTGGGAGTTCCACACTATCCCGGGCGGCAGCGGAATCTCCCAGTTTGTGAATGATTTTTACGTGGTTCCACCCACCTGCGGGGATTATGGCTGCCGCGAGTTCTATATCGATCTCGGCTTCACGCTGCAGGGGCAGCGCCCCTTTCCCAGCCAAAACGGCAGCCATACCATTCTTGTCCAGGTTTGGGACTATAACCAGAACAGCGCGCAGGACAGTTACAGTTGGACGGTGGTGCATCCCTCCTCGGTGGTGTATGCCGGGTTAAGCGGCGCATATACGCCGGCCGGCAACCTGATTCAGTGGAGCACAACCAGCCAGGGCGACGCGCTTGGTTTTAACCTCTATCGTTCCGAAAGCCTGGAAGGACAAAAAACAAAAATCAATTCAAGCCTGATCCCGCGCCTCAACCTCAACACCGCTGAATATTCCTATACTGATGACAGCGCGGTATTAGGGCGTGTCTATTGGTATTGGCTGGAGGACGAAGATGGGTACGGACCAACCGGTGTGTATTACGGACCGCAAATAGTCCGGACTGGATTGGCCCTGAGCCTTCCTCTGGTTATTAAAGGAGAAGCGAATTAAGCAGCCGTATTTGCTGATGAATCGGCACTGGTGCCAACAATCTCTCTCAAGCCAACAGCCGTGCCAATTAAAAGACAAGGAGAAACCATTAGCGACCCTTTGATAATCCTCTGCGATTTGCTGAACCCGTTGAACGACAGCCTGAAAATCCGCGCGGCGGTTTCCGGCTTGGAGGCTTCTGAATGGGGCGCCCTGCAGCGGCACATTGAGACCCGCTCGTTGGCAAACTCGCTTTACGCGCGGTTGAATCAAGAGGAGCTGCTTCCCTGCCTCCCTGTCGAACTGCGGGAGTTCCTGCGCGAGAATTACCGGGTTAACGCAGCCCGCAACCTGATATTGCTCAACCGCGCCGCCCAAGTTTTGGCAGCATTAAAAAATCAGAGAATCCAGGTCATCGGCTTAAAGGGTTTATACCTGCTTGAAAACGTCTACCAGGATATCGGCGCGCGAGCAATGAACGACCTGGATATCCTTGTCCATCGCGAAGATATCCCCCGTGCGCTCGAAACGCTCCAAAACCTGTCTTATCAAGTCAGCACCTTTTTTGACAGCAGCGCCCCCAACCGGGATGTGAAGCACGTTCCCCCGCTGAATCTGGCGGACGGGACGATAATCGAAGTGCACTGGACTCTGTTGGAAGAAGAAGAACCTTTCAACATTGCAGTGGAGGGTATGTGGCAGCGGGCGCGGACGGCATATTTCGCGGAATCCGAAGCGTACGCGCTTTCAGATGAGGATTTGTTATTGCACCTGTGCATCCACGCCGCGTACCAACACTATCTCAAACTCGGGCTGCGCGGCATGCTAGACATCGCCCTGGTCCTGAAGCAAGCTTCAGACCAAATTGACTGGCAGCAGCTAATCCAAACCGCGCGGGAATGGGGCGCGCGAAAGTGTGTTGGCCTGTGTTTCGGCTTACTTCAGGAGATGGGTTGGGCGCGGCTGCCAGAGGGCTTAATGGCTGATCTACTCCCGGAGGGACTGGATGCGGATATCATTAATCAGGCAAAAGTGGTCCTCCTCCGCGATGAATCCGAAGCCGACGCGATAACTCCTGACCTCAGCGCGCTGACCTCCACCAGAAACCTCGTCCGAAAAACGCGGGTCGTTCTTGACAGAATCTTCATTCCAAAAACAGCCATCGCCAGACTGTACGGGATTAATCCAGGCTCGCCAGGCATTGTTTTTGGGTATCTGCGCAGGGCAGTTGATTTATATCAGCAGTATGGCGGCACCATCCGCAAGGCGTCCAATCTGGACAAAGCAGTCTTACAGGAATTGGAGCTGAATAAAATCCGTACCCACCTCCATCACTGGTTAACAAACGCATAAAGAGGTAATATGAGCAGAAATATTTGGGTTTCGATATTGTTAGTGCTGATTCTTTTGGCTTCTATCGCGGGCGAGCGCGGCGTCAAGGCAGCCGAATCACCAGGCACGCTTAATCCAGCCTGCTCCAACGATGAGACCGGGGACGACCAGGTCCACCGCGTATATTACAACTCCCTGGAAGAAATCAAAGAGTTGAATTCTTACGATTTGTTTGAGTTCAACAACCTCGCCGAAAAGTATGTGTTGGTGGCGGCAACGGACTCCGAAATCCGCGCGATCCAAAGTATGGGTTTCCTGACCGCGTTGGACGAAGAACAAACTGCCAACCTTCACAAGCTCGACCAGTTGGCAGGTCATCAGGGTTTGCAGACCCTGCCGTCTCCATATAATTGCTACCGTACTGTGGAGGAGCTCTACGACTATGGGGCGGCGCTGGCTTCTGCGTACCCCAACCTGGCGGAGTGGATCGATGTCGGAGATTCCTGGGAGAAAAGCGTCGGGCAGTCGGATGGTTATGATATGTTCGTCTTGCGCCTTACCAACGAGACCATCACTGGGGATAAGCCCAAACTGTTCATTACCGCTTCCATTCATGCCCGGGAATATACCCCTGCCGAGCTGGCTGCCCGCTTTGCCGGCTATCTGATAGAAAATTACGAAACCGACGCGGACGTGCACTGGCTGTTGGATTACCACGAAATCCACATCATGTTCACGGCCAACCCGGATGGACGCAAAGAGGCAGAGGGCGGCGCGGAGTGGCGCAAGAACACCAATGAAAACTACTGCGGCGCGACCAGCCCTAACCGTGGGGCTGACCTGAACCGTAATTTTGAGTTTAAATGGAACTGCTGCGGCGGCTCCAGCGGCAGCCAATGCGCCGAAACCTACCGCGGACCAAGCGCAGCCTCCGAGCCTGAGACTCAAGCCATTCAAAACTACATGACCGCGATTTTTCCGGACCAACGCGGCGACCCGCTCAACATGCCCGCGGCAAAAGACGCCACCGGTATCTACATTGACCTGCACAGCTATTCCCGCCTGGTGCTCTGGTCCTGGGGTTTCAGTTCAACGCTGGCTCCAAATGGGATTGACCTGCGAACTCTCGGACGCAAGTTCGCGTTTTTCAACAACTATTCCCCGTCTCCCTCCTGGAGCCTGTATATCACTGACGGCAGCACGGAAGATTTTGCCTATGGACGCCTGGGGGTAGCCGGCTACTGCTTTGAATTGGGGGATCAATTCTTTGAAAGCTGTACGACCTTCGAGAACAATATTCTGCCTGGCAACCTGCCCGCGCTCATCTACGCCGCCAAAGCTGCCCGCACCCCCTATATGACCCCAGCCGGGCCAGATTCCATCAATCTGGCGCTCAGTCAAAACACGGTAATACCCGGCGCCATAGTCACGCTCACGGGTCAGATTAACGACACCCGCTACAAAAGCGGCAGCGGCGAAGCCGCGCAGCCCATCGCGCAAGCGCAGTATTCTGTTGACGTCCCATATTGGGATCCGGCTTATGCCCCTGTCGAGCTTTTACCCGCGGACGGGGTCTTCAACGCCGTTTCTGAGGACGTAACCGTCACCATAGACACCACCGGCTGGCTGCCTGGTCGGCACATACTTTTCGTGCGCGGAAAAGACAATGCCAATAACTGGGGCGCCGTCAGCGCTGTCTTCCTCACCGTTGAATTTCCGCTGTTCCTGCCGTTGCTTGTAAAATAACGCGAGCAGCTTTTTCGCCCGCCCTGGAGCTGAACCGGGGCGGGTTTTTTGTTCAGGTTTACACGCCGGCATAAAGCGAATATAATTCACCGTGCGATAATAAATTGCTTGACAAGTTAATTACGACAGATTGGTTGGGTTTGGTGCTTTCATTCGCGAGCTAAGCTGACGAATGGAACGGGTTCGCTGCCCTCATTCCCAGGCAGAGAACATGGCGTGCTTCGCATCGGGCGGAAAGTCAGTCATAGGCTGAGCAGGTATGGACAGCGATAAAATGGAGAAAAGTTATGGCGATTAAGCAGTTTCTACTTGCGGCGAAACGCTGGGTTTGGCTCCTCTTATTGGGGACGATTCTCGGTGCGGTTGGCGGATATTTATTCAGCAGCCGACAAACACCGATTTACCAGGCTTCCACCCGTTTTGTCGTTTTGCGGGCTG
>JAKQFH010000028.1 GCA_029556265.1 Chloroflexota bacterium
TGCTTCCCGCGCGCCGGGCAGGCTGCCGGCCTTGGTCCACGCATCCGCTGTCGGGTCATAACGCAAAACGCTGTCCAGAACCTGGTTTCCGTCCCATCCACCAAAAAGATACAAGCTGCCGCCGCCCACACCCAGCGCGTACGCGCTGACCGGGTAGGGTAAATCAGCCTTGCGTTCCCAGGTATCGCTCTGCGGATCGTAGACTTCCAGCGCGTTGGTCAGCTCCCCGGATGACAGCCGACCGCCGGGCACGAAAATTTTGCCGTCCAGCAGCGCGGCGGAGATATCCGCAACAGGCAGCGGTTTTTGGGCGCCCGCGCTCCACGCGTCCTGCTCCGGGTCATAGATATCCACGCGATTCGAGGAGCCCAGCGCGGAGCTGCCGCCAATCGCGTACAGCCTTCCGCCAGCGCTCACGACCGCTGCCCCGGCCACATCTTCAGAAACAGGAGCCTTTATCTGCCAGCGCTGCGCCATCAAAGCTGAAAGCACCGGGTCGGGCGTGGCAGTTTGGGGCTGGAATATCGGCGTGGCAGCCAGCGCGAAAGACAGCCCGATAAGCAAAGCCAGGCTCAAAAGCGCCAGCCCCAGCCAGTATGTTCGCAGAAAGGCTTGCAAAGGCGTTTGCTCGGGTTCGCTCGGGCGAAGCGGCTCGGGAACCAAAATTTCCACATCCCCACTGCTTCCGGACGGAGATTTGATGATGCCCTGTTCAATTGCGTAGAGCGTGGCTTCCATGCGGGAGGTTACCCCGATTTTGCCGAAAATATTGCCCAAATGAACCTTGACGGTATTCACGCTGATAAAAAGCAGCCCGGCAATTTCCTTGTTGCTCTTTCCCTGACCAACAAGTTGCAAAATTTCAATCTCCCGATCGCTGAGGGGCTGTTTTTCCATAGAGTGGTTTTACCCGCGAATATTGCCGCAGGCAGGCATAATTATACAGGGTTAATCCGTCTGGGGTCCGCTTTGGGCTCTTGAGCCGCGCGGAACACCCGGCTTATTTATAAAGCAGGACGATATTATAAGTATGCGACGGGGGCACGTAGGTGTTCGCGCTGGTGTAGTAGGTGCGCCCGCTGCCGCCATACCAGGACGCTTCAGAAGCCAGCCTGGGGCGCCCGCCCTGCGTGCCTGCGTCCCAGTTGATATCCACGTCGCGGAAAGTGATATCCACGGATTTGCCCCAACAGTAGGTCAGGCAGGCGTTCAAGGTGTTTTGTTCCACCACCATAAAGTGTAAATGGTGCCCGGTGCTGTACCCGGTGTCATCCGCAAAGGCGATGGTCTGACCTTGATAGACGGGTACGCCAAATTTCCGCAGGTTCGCTGGCACGCTGCCCTTGGCGATATGCAGATAGAGGTGATAGGTGTATGGCGTGGTGGACCGGTCTTGAATCGTGATGCTGTTGGTGCAAGCTGAATCGCCGTTGTTGCAGCTGTCCTTAAAGTGATAAACAAAACCGGACTTCGCGGCGGTAATCTCAAACATCGTACCGTCCGCGAAGTCGAAAGCGTAAAGGCAGTAATTGTTGGCGCAGGAAGTATGCCCGACCGACCAGGTCAGGCGCTTGGTGAGACCGCCGCGCCAGGGGAGCTTGAAGCCGCCGTAAACCGTACCGGTGGTAGAGGCTTTGGGGTCGTATTCCGTGAAACGCGCGTAGATTTCAGAATCCCTGAAATCCGATTCCATCAGCTTCGATAGAAAGGTTTTATCGTCCTTCTGGAACAACTCCCATCGACCGCTTTTGTCGTTCCATAACGCCAGGAAGGCGTCTGGTTCACGCGCTAACAGTTCGCCGGTATCGGAGTCGCTGGCTGCCATCCAAAGGACTGCCTGGGTTTTTTCCGGGTTGAAGCTGATGTCATCCAGGGTCAGGTCGCTCAGCCCGTGTTCTTTCAGAGCCTCGGGCAGCTGGGCGAAAAGCAGGCTGTCCAGCGCCGCCCCGGAAGGCGTGCCCTGCCCGGGCGGGTTCTTGGAGCTGTCTTTCTTGCCGTCTGAAAAGATTAACACAAGGCTCAACCCAAACAGGAATACCGCGGCAATAAACAGAAATCTATAACTTTTTTTGGGGCGGTTTTCCGGGTCAGTCTCTGGAGTAAAAGTTTGATTATTCATTCGTCACCACGCAATCATAGCTAATTCAGAGTACTCTCCGTTAATGGGTGCAATTGTTATGCCAGGCTGATTGAAAAGGAATCCGAACCACAAACCGGAAAAACGGGTCAGGCACTGTGAAAAACCAAATGATTTGATGTGAGGCTTCTGGGAGCCGGCACCCGCCAACCTAGCACCGGGATAGGCGGTACGCGGGCTGTCAGAGCTGAGAGCGTAAATAAGCAGACGCGAGACGCTCATCATTAGGAAAAAGGCTGCTCTGATTTTTGCCGCGGGAGTTATTCTTTGGGGGTCTGGTGAAGATTATACAGGCTTTGGATAAGCATGGTTTTCTTGTATCATACTTTATGTGTGAAGATGAATGCGCAAGAACGAGTTGGAACACTACAAAGCAGGCTGCCCGACTTAAAAGCAATGCGGGAGTATATCTTTACGGATATCGCGCAGGAACTCAACATGCGCCCCGGAAATTTGATATACAAATCTTGGCATCAACTCATGCAAAAAGCCGCGCAGGAATTCGCCGAGCTTCTGCTTACCATCGAGCGGTCTTTGGCGGCGGGGGATGTTTATCAAAGCGCGAAACTGGCATTAGGGTACTTAACCAACGGGCAGGAATTTATTGGCAGGGAGCGGGTCCCTCACGACGCGCCTTTATTGGTTGTGGCAAACCATGCCGGCGCGGCGGACAGCCTTGGCGCGCTTGGTTGTGTCGCCAGAAACGACAGCAGTTTCGTGGCGGGTAAACGTCCCATGCTCGAAGTGCTCCCTAACATCTCGCGCCACCTGGTGTTTTTGGAAAAAGACCCGGTCGGGCGCATGGAAAACATGCGCAAGATTATCGCGAAACTTAAGGCAGGCGAGTCGGTAATCATCTTTCCGAGAGGTTCTTTGGAACCAGATCCGGCTTTGGCGCAGGGTACGCTGGAGTCCCTCAAATCCTGGTCAGAAAGCGTGGGGGTTTTCCTCTCCAAAGTGCCCGAGGCCCGTTTGCTGCCTTTGTTAATTAGCCAAACCGTCGCGCCCAGGGTCTGGAACAGCTTGCTTGTCGCCTGGGCGAAGACTCCGAAAAAACGCCGTCAGATTGCGCTCATCATGCAATTTGCCATGCAGCGGCTGCGCCCGGATAAAGACTGGAAAATTCCTATTCGCGTGCAGGTGGGGGAATCTTATGACCCGCGTGCACTCTCCAACACGTTGGACCCGCGGGAAATTAATCATTCCGTCCGGCAGGTAATGTCTGAACTGTTGCTTTCCGCCTATCCAGCCAGCGCCTGAGCGCTGCTAATCCAACCACTCAATCAGCGCGGCTTCTCCCTGCCCCACGCCCACGCACAGCGCCGCCAATCCATAATACGGGCGCCTGGCAGCGGGGGCTCTGCGGCGCATTTCGTGCACCAGGGTGGTCAGGATGCGCGCGCCCGAGCAGCCCAACGGATGACCCAGCGCGACGGCTCCGCCGTTCACGTTCGTAATATCGTGCGAAAGCCCCAGTTCCCGCATAACGGCCAGAGCTTGCACGCTGAAGGCTTCGTTGATTTCCGCCAGGCCGATATCCTCAATCGCCAGGCCGGCTTTTTTGAGGGCGCGGCGGCTCGCTTCGATAGGCCCCAGGCCCATGACGCGCGGTTCAATTCCCGAAACGGCGCCGCTGACCACGCGGGCGAGCGGTTTAATTCCCAGCGCGCTGGCCTTATCCGCGCTCATCAGCACCAACGCGGCGGCGCCGTCGTTCAACCCGGAGGAATTGCCCGCGGTAACGCTGCCGTCGGGTTTGAAGGCGGGTTTAAGCTTACTCAGGGCTTCCAGGCTGGTATCGCGGCGCGGACGTTCGTCCTGGCTGACAAAAACCGGCTCCCCTTTGCGCTGCGGGATGGGCACAGGCAGGATTTCCCCGGCGAACTTGCCCTGGTCCTGGGCGGCGACCGCGCGCTGATGGCTGAGGAAGGCGAACTCGTCCTGCTCCTGGCGGGTAATGCCGGTCTGCACGGCGATGTTTTCAGCGGTCAGGCCCATCGCGTCCGTGCCGTAGAGCGCTTCCATGCGCGGGTTGACGAAGCGCCAGCCCAGCGCCGTGTCGAAAGCGGTCAGGTTACCCCCGCCGGAGGTTTTGGCGAAGGCGTAGGGCGCGCGGCTCATACTCTCCACGCCGCCAGCTACGTAGATTTCGCCATCCCCCGCGCGGATAGCCCGGGCAGCCAGGTTTACCGCCGCCAGCCCGGACGCGCACAGGCGGTTGACCGTCAGGGCGGGCACCTGGGGCGGGAGCCCGGCCAGCAGCGCGGCCATGCGCGCCACGTTGCGGTTGTCCTCGCCAGCCTGGTTGGCGCAGCCGAAGATGACTTCGTCAATCTCGTGTGGGTCCATGCCTGCGCGCCGCACGACCTCGGCGATGACCAGCGCGGCAAGGTCGTCCGGGCGGACGGTGGAGAGCGCGCCGTTCAGGTTTCCGATGGGGGTGCGCAGGGCTTGGACGATGACAGCTTCGTTCATCAGGGGGCTCCTTTGGGTCGGGATTATCTGAATTTTACCATCAGGCGGGTACGCTCTGAATCAGTACGCTGCTTCCCAGACCAGGCGTTTTTTACGGTATACTTAAACATGGAACCCTGCTCATCTCACCCATCGTGCAGGGAAAATTTTCCAAAAAAAGGAGGATGCGCATGCCCGCTAAGGGATGGGTAGAAATCAACGAACTGTACTGCAAAGCCTGTGAGTTGTGCGTCACCGACTGCCCAAGCAAGGTTTTGGCACTCGATCTCACCCGACTCAGCCCCAAAGGCTATCACCCCGCCATCATGGTGCACCCGGAAGCATGTACCGGCTGCGGTATCTGCGCGGTGGTCTGCCCGGACGCCGCTATCACCGTGTACCGCGGCACCAGACCAGAGAAAGTGGAAAAGGAGGTGGAGCATGGCGCGTGAACTGATTAAAGGCAACGTTGCCGTGGCGGAAGCCGCGGTGCGGGCCGGTTTAGTTTCATATTTTGGCTATCCGATTACCCCCCAGACCGAACTTTTGGAATACCTTTCCGGGCGCATGCCAGAGCTTGGGCGTGCGTTTGTACAGGCGGAAAGCGAACTGGGCGCCATCAACATGGTCTACGGCGCGGCTTGTACCGGCCGGCGCACCATGACCTCCAGTTCCAGCCCGGGCATCAGTCTGATGCAAGAAGGGCTCTCGTATATCGCCTGCACGGAACTGCCCGTAGTGGTGGTGAACGTCGTGCGCGGCGGACCAGGGTTGGGCAACATCGCGCCTTCCCAGGGCGATTACAACCAGGCAACCCGCGGCGGCGGTCATGGTGAGTATCACCAATTGGTCTTGGCGCCGGCTTCCGTGCAAGAAGCCGTGGACCTGACCACCCTGGCGTTTGACCTGGCCGAAAAATACCGGAATATCGTCATGATACTGATGGACGGCAGCCTGGGGCAGATGATGGAACCCGCCGAGCTGCCGCCTTTCCAGCCAATCAAGACAGAAGTCCCGGATTGGGCGGTGAACGGCGAGAGCGGACGCGCCAAGCGCGTACTGACCTCTATAAATATTGACCCTCCGGCGCAGGAACGCACCAACATCCGCCTGATGTCCCGCTGGCAGGAAATTGAAGCCAATGAAGTCCGCTTCAAGGGTTATTACCTGGAAGACGCGGAATACGTGGTAATCGGCTACGGCACCGCCGGCCGGATCGCGCTCTCCGCGGTGCGGACAGCGCGCGAAAATGGCATTAAGGTCGGGCTGCTGCGCCCAATCACCGTGGCGCCCTTCCCGGTCAATGCAATTGAAGCGCTGATTCCCAGCACCAAAGCCTTCCTGGTTGTGGAAATGAACAATGGGCAAATGCTGGAAGATGTGCGCCTGGTGATTTCCGGACGCAAGCCTATCGCTTTTTACGGCAGAATGGGCGGCGTGGTTCCCTATCCGGACGACGTCCTGCGGGAGATTCAGGCGCTGATTTCGCCAGATGTCAGCTTTGAAGGACACCCTCGCGACCGTTGGCTGGCGCAAATGCGCGCTGAATTTGGAACAGGAGCTTGAGATGGTTGAATCAGACGTGAAACTGGTCGCTCAACGCCCGATTGGCTTTGAAGAGCGCGTTACGCATTACTGCCCCGGCTGCACGCACGGGGTGGCGCACCGCCTTATCGCGGAAGTGTTGGAAGAAATGGGCGAACTGGAGCATAGCATCGGCGTCGCGCCGGTCGGCTGCGCGGTGTTTGCCTACAATTACTTCGCTTTTGACTTTGTGGAAGCCGCGCACGGGCGCGCCCCAGCCATGGCAACCGGCATTAAGCGCACGCTGCCTGACCGCATCGTTTTCACCTACCAGGGCGATGGCGACCTGGCTTCCATTGGGATGGGTGAAATTGTGGCGGCGGCTGCCAGGGGTGAACAAATCACCACGATTTTCATCAACAACACCAACTACGGCATGACCGGCGGTCAGATGGCGCCCACCACGCTGCCCGGGCAAGTGACCACTTCCTCTCCGCAGGGTCGGGACGTGGAACGCCAGGGCTACCCCATCCGCACCGCGGAAATGTTGGCCACTCTGGAAGGCGCCGCGTATGTAGTGCGGCGCAGCTTGCATGACGCGCGGAATATCCGCCTGGCGAAAAAAGCGCTGCGCACGGCCTTTGAGGTTCAGAGGCAAGGACTGGGTTTCTCCATGGTGGAGCTGCTTTCCACCTGCCCGACCAACTGGGGCATGACGCCCGCCAACTCGAGAATTTGGCTGGCGGAACACATGCTTCCCTACTACCCGGTCGGCGATTATAAGGTCTCGGACGCGATTGCTTTTGAGAAGCAGGGAGGGAACTGACATGCAGAATGAAATCATCATTTCTGGATTTGGCGGCCAGGGGACGCTCTACGCCGGTCAGCTTTTGGCGTATGCCGCCATGGACGAAGGCAAACACGTGACCTGGATCCCCTCTTACGGCCCGGAAATGCGCGGCGGCACTGCCAACTGCACCGTGGTAATCTCTGACCAGGAAATCGGCTCCCCGACAGTCCGCAATCCGCGGGCGGTTCTGGCGATGAACCTCCCCTCGCTGGATAAATACGAGCCGCTTGTGGCCGCGGGAGGCTGCCTGGTGGTCAACCAATCCATGGTAAACCGCGCCGTGACCCGGACGGACCTGCGCGTGGTTGTGCTGCCTGCCAACGCTATCGCGATGGAAATCGGCAACGAACGCGCCACCAACATGGTGATGCTGGGCGCGCTGATGGCAAATATGGACATTTTACCCGAAGGTGCCCTGGAACGCGCGCTAAAAGCGCATACCGCCCAACGCCTGCAAAAATTCGTGGAAATGAACACCCGCGCGCTGGCGCGCGGGGCGGAATATAAGGCGAAATAAACTGCCCGAACAGGACCAGCTGCCCGGCTTAGGACCGGGCAGCTTTTTATTGCGCGTAAAGAAACCCGCGGATAACACCTGTATAATTAAAGACGCCAATGGAAACTGAATTTTACCCCTCCAAACGCCTTGGGCTGTGGGTCAGCCTGATTTTACTGGCCGTCACCCTCACCCTGCTCGTTCTGCTGGTTCTAAACCCCGCCGGGTTTGGCACGGCTCTGGCGCTGCCGTGGAAATTCGCGGCAATCTTACTGCTGGCGGCGTTTGCTCTGGGGCTGCTCAGCCGGGTTTATAAGCTGCTCACCACGCGTTACATGCTTGGGCGCGGCGGGCTTGCGCTGCGCTGGGGGCTTAGGCGGGAAGTTATTCCGATGCCGGCTCTCAACTGGATACGCCCTGTCACGGATTTCCAGACAAAACTGCCTCTGCCCTTGGGGGCACTGCCCGGGCTTATTTTTGGCGCGCGCAAGGTGTTGGGCTTGGGCGTGGTGGAGTATGCCGCCTCAGACCGGCGCGCGTTGCTGCTCGTCGCCGCCTCCGGGCGTTATTTCGCGATTTCTCCGCGCGACCCGGAGACGTTCCTTAGCCTGTATGACCGCCTGAACGAACTGGGCAGCCTCAGCAGCTACGAACCCCGTTCCGAAAGCCTGGACAGCTTGCGTAAAAAAATCTGGCAGGATAAAACCGCCCGCGCTTTGCTGGTTGGGGGCCTGGCGGCGGGGGTTTTGGTGTTGGGGCTGGCGTTTGGGCTGGCGGGCAGCCGCGCAGAAATTACCTGGACAACGCTCGAGTTGGTGCCGTCCAACCACGCATTCCTGTTCGCTTTTTTCAGCCTGGCGATTTGGCTGATGAATTTTGGAATCGGGCTGTTTTATTATTTGCGTGGGGGCCTCGAAAAGACAATGATTTACGTGCTATGGGCAGGTTCGATTCTGATTTCGCTGCTTCTGACTGCCGCGCTGCTCATCCTGGCACTATAACTGCATCGTTTCAATGCAGACTCTCAGGATTGAGACCGGAGGAACCGCAATGCGAACAGGCGCCCCCGGGAAACCAGGGATTCCGTGCTATAATCCAAAAAGAAGCGGAGTGAATTCACCCCGTAATTTTGCATTGAAGCTATGAAAGCGCCGCGCACCTTACCAATCCAATATTCCGGTTACGCGGGTTGCCTTTTGGCAGCGTTGGCTTTGACGCTTATTCTGACGGGCTGCGCCCGCGCTGCGGCCACGCCCACCGCGCTTGCCTTCCCGGACTCGGCGGAACTCAGCCCCATCCCGGCGTTCACAAACACGCCCACGCCAGAGGTCTGGAATACCTTCGCGCCGTACAGCATTGAGCCTGCCACGCCGATTCCTCCGGCGGCTGAGCGGATGGCTCTGCCTGAGGACGTGGAAATCTGGCTGTTTTTAGGCTCCGACCAGGAAGCTCCGTACCGGGGGCGCACCGACGCGGTTCATCTGGCGTTTGTCAATAAGCGGCTCTCAAAAGCCAGTGTGATTTCTATCCCCGGCAGCCTGTTTGTGTACATTCCGGGATACACAATGCAGCGTCTGAACACGGCTTATGCCCTGGGCGGGATGAACCTGGTTCGGGAGACGCTCGCGTATAACTTTGGAATAAAACCGGACCGCTTCACGGTTGCTCACCCGCAGGAATTTGGCTGGCTGGTGGACGACCTGGGCGGCGTGGATGTCAGCGTTTTATTGCCCATCCGCGATGCTTGCGGCGGTCTGCCGGCTGGCTTGCACACCATGACCGGTCAAAAAGCTTTGTGTTATGTGTCGTATCTCTCTGGCGAGGATGAGATTGACCGGACCCGAAGGCAGCAGCAAATGCTGCAACTGCTCTTTACAAAATTAGTCCAAAATGGAAGATTGGTTAAGCTGCCGGCGATGTACGTCTCGTACATACACCAGCTGGACACCGATTTTTCGCTGCCGGAACTGCTGCTGGATATCCCGCTTTTCTTACGCCTGGGCGACCCGCAGCGCCTGAGCTACTATTTGCTCGGCTGGAACGAGCTCCAGAGCTGGGAACTGCCGGATAACACCCAAACCAGCGTGCTCCTCCCGGACGCGGAAGCGGTAAGCGCGGTTTTTGCGCGGGCGTTGGCGGACGTCCTCCAAGCCAGCCCGCTGGGAGAAATCGTGCTCACCTACGAAGCTCAGCTGACCGAAGCATCGGCGTTTACGCCGACGCCGCTGACCCCAACGGCAACTGGCGCCCTCCCGGGCATTACCGGAACGCCAACCCCAACGCGCACCTTACCGCCCGGTGTTACGCCAACCCCCGGCAGGACGCGCACAGCCGTACCAACTGCCATTTTCCCGACCCCCTATCCTGTGATTACTCCCACGGACGGGGGCGAGTATCCTTAACAGAGGAACAACTTTGTTCTGATGCATATGGGCGCCAAACCACCGACAATCAAGACTGTTCTGAGCAGAATATTTCTGGTCTGTGTTTTTGTGCTGCTGGTGCTCAAGCCTGTGCCGGCTGTTTCGGTGCCGCTTCCATCTGAAGGGCCGCAGCGTTCGGTCATCCTGAGCATGGACTACACTATCTACGAGTGGTGGCTGCTCTCCTGGAAAACTTCGCAGGTCCTCTGCCAGATTTACGCTGAACACGAATCCTGGCCTGACGACAGCGAAGTTTTATATTATTGCGGAAGCAGCATCCTCAGCCAGTGGAAAAAGACCTCCGCCTGCGTGTTTGACGACCAAATCACTAACCCCCAGCAGTGCGCGGGTTTGTATCTGCACCTCGCGAACGTCACCCCATCCTCCCGCAAGGTAGAAGTGAAGCTGCCGCCAGCCGAGGTGTATATCTCGGTGGTTGGCTGTGGAAACGCACCCGGAAAAAACCAATGCACATCCCTGCCTTTCTTGCGCCTGGAGGCGGTGGAACCGCTGCCCAACGAGCAAATTATCCTGATTCTGGGGACGCTGAACGGACAGCCTTTCACCTGCCCTGGTAATATTTGCGACCTACCCTTATCCCCCACGGGAATGAACGGCGTGGAAGTCGTGTTTTGGGCAGAGTCCAGCTACGGAGACGCAAGCAAAAAATTTAACGCGCAAGTGCGCGTGATACCCTGGGGAGATTTTGCCAACCCGGACGCCGCCTCGGCGGACCAACCAGTCTACTATGTGGATGTGCTCAGCTCTCAGTACCATCAAGAGAGTCTTTCCAGCTGTTCGAATATCTGGCAGGCTTTCTTGCCCGTGGACGGCGCGCCAACCTGGTTGAATACCCCCTCGCTCTCAGAGAACCTGGTTTCTATGAACGAGTATTATCTGCTGGCAGGGTCCTTGATTAAACAAGGATTGGTGGATGCCAGCGCCTGCCAGCACGGCGGCCTGGAGAGTAACGGAGCCGCGAACGTCTGCGGAATGGAATTGGCGCGCCCCTATGTCAACGAATGGCAGAATAGCTTTAACGCGGAAATCTTACAGGTTGCCAACAACACCGGCGTACCGGCGCAGTTGATGAAGAACATTTTCAGCCGCGAGAGCCAGTTTTGGCCGGGTATCTATGCCAGCGTGAGAGAAGCCGGGTTGGGTCAACTGACCGAGTTGGGCGCGGATGCCGTGCTGTTGTGGAACCCCGAATTTTTCACGCAATTCTGCCCGCTGGTGCTCTCCGAGGAGACCTGCCAGCGCGGTTTTGGCAACCTGGACGAAGCCCAGCAAGCCATGCTGCGCGGCGCGTTGGTACAAAAAGTGAACGCGAGCTGCCCGGATTGTCCGGTGGGGATTGATCTGACCCAGGCAAACTTCAGCATCAGCGTTTTCGCGCGCGGGCTGCTGGCAAACTGCGAACAGGTCAACCAAATCATTTACAACGCGACCGGCAGAAGCGCGGGTCAGCTTTCGACATATGAGGACTTATGGAAGTTCACCCTGTTGAACTATAACGCGGGTTCCGGCTGCCTTTCCCGCGCAATCCGGCAGACGGTCACGAACCAACAGCCGCTGACTTGGGCGAACGTTTTGCAATATCTGGAACCAGTTTGTCAGGCTGGGATTGCTTATGTGGATGACATCAGCAATATGCCGGTTTCAGGCGAGCCTGGGGTTGGCAGTTTGCTGGCCACACCCAACCCTGAGGTAGTTCTGACGACACCGACCCCCGTCTCGACACTCCGGTCAACTATCACGCCAACATCAATTTACCCGAGCCCGACCCCACCCGAGTATCCGGTCATAACCTCCACGCCTTTGCCAGATTACCCCTGACCCTTCCGGGAATGGGGAGCTTTACTCGCCTGAGCGCAGGGAGTTCAGTTCGGCTTCCAGTTCAGCGCGTTTTTCTTCGCCTGCCAGCCGCACTTCCTCCCGGAATTTCTGCGCTGCGTCCTGCAGTTTGTTTTTAAGCTCACTGCCCTTGGCTGGCGTGTAGAGAAGCACCAGCGCGCTGCCCAATAAACCGCCGATGATTGCACCGGTCATCCAAGATTTTGTTTTGCTCATATTGCTTCCTTTGCTTCGTTACATACAAATTATAAGGGATTTTTTGTGTTCCGATTCGCTGATGAAGGTTAGGCGTGATAGGGGGCCGCGCGGACAAACACAGCAGGACCCCCGCGCCGGCGAACTGCCAGGCAGCCATTAATGGAATTCATTGGAAATGTTAACATTCTTCTATCGTTTGACGGGTATATTCAAATCAAGTGATTTTTGAAAACAAGGAGATTGTTTATGAGCAAAATTATTGGAATTGACCTCGGTACCACCAATAGCGTCGTTTCCGTGATGGAAGGCGGCTCGCCTACGGTTATTTCAACATCAGAAGGTTCGCGGCTTTTACCCTCGGTTGTCGCGTTTACAAAAAACGGCGAACGCCTCGTCGGTGTTCCCGCCAAGCGCCAGGCGGTGGTTAACCCCGAGAACACAATCTACTCCATCAAGCGTTTTATGGGGCGTCATTTCGACCAGGTCGCGGCGGAACGCAAAATGGTCTCTTATAAAGTCGTTTCCGGACCCGGCGGCGACGTGCGCATTGAAGTTCCGATAAACGGACAGACCTATACGCCGCAGGAAATCTCCGCGATGATTCTCGGCAAGCTGAAAAGCGACGCGGAAGCCTATCTGGGCGAGAAAGTGACCCAGGCTGTCATCACGGTGCCGGCATATTTTAACGACAGCCAGCGCCAGGCGACCAAAGACGCGGGAAAAATCGCGGGTCTTGAGGTTTTACGCATCATCAACGAGCCTACCGCCTCTGCTTTGGCATACGGGCTGGATAAAAAAGAAAATGAAACCATCCTGGTCTTTGACTTGGGCGGCGGCACCTTTGATGTCAGCCTGCTGGAAGTGGGCGGCGGCGTGGTGGAAGTGAAAGCGACCAACGGCGATACCCATCTGGGCGGCGACGACTGGGATGAGGTGGTTGTCAACTGGGCGGCGGATGAGTTTAAGCGCGAACAGGGCATTGACCTGCGAAGCGACCGCCAGGCTCTCCAACGCTTGCGCGAAGCGGCTGAAAAAGCGAAGATTGAACTCAGCAGCGTGATGGAAACCGAAATCAACCTGCCGTACATCACGGCGGATTCTTCCGGACCAAAGCACCTGCTGCTCAAGCTTTCCCGCGCCAAGTTCGAGCAGATGACCGATCATCTCTTGCAGCGCTGTAAACTGCCTTTCAACGCGGTTATCAAAGACGCGAACCTGAGCGTCGATAAAATCAACGAAGTTGTATTGGTGGGTGGTTCCACGCGTATGCCTATGGTGCAGGAATTAGTGCGCCAGATAACCAATGGTAAGGACCCCAACAAGGGCGTGAACCCCGATGAGGTGGTCTCGATTGGCGCGGCTATTCAGGGCGGCGTGCTTGGCGGCGAGGTGAAGGATGTGCTTTTGCTAGATGTTACCCCGCTTTCTCTGGGCGTGGAAACCCTGGGCAGTGTGATGACCAGGCTGATTGAGCGCAACACCACGATACCGGTCAAGAAAACCGAAGTCTTTTCCACCGCTGCCGACAGTCAAACCTCGGTAGATATCCACGTGCTGCAGGGCGAGCGCCCGATGGCCGCCGATAATATGACCCTCGGGCGATTCCGCCTGGACGGCATTCCTCCGGCGCCGCGCGGCATCCCGCAGGTGGAGGTTACTTTTGATATTGACGCGAACGGTATCCTGAGCGTCACCGCCAAGGACAAAGCCACCGGCAAGGAGCAAAAGGTAACCATCACCGCTTCAACCAACCTGAATAAGAACGATGTGGAACGCATGGTGCGCGAGGCCGCCCAACACAAGGACGAGGATGACCGCCGCAAAGCGTTGATTGAAGCCAAAAACATGGGCGACAGCACCGCTTATCAGGCCGAAAAACTGCTGCGCGACATGGGCGAAAAAGTAGAAGCGGGTAAACGCGCTGAGCTTGAGAGCAAGATAAAAGAGCTGCGCGACCTCCTCAATGAAGACAACGCCGCCGCGATTAACACGGCAGCCCAGGCAGTGCAGAACCTCATGCAGGAGATTGGCACGGCAGCCTATCAGCAGCCGCAGGACGGACCTGCAGCAGGCGAAGGCCACACAAATTCGGGCACCGAAGAGGGCGGCGAGGACGTCGTGGATGGAGAATTCCACGAAGCCTAAACCAAGCTCGCGTATAAAAGCACACGAGGCTGCGATACCGCAGCCTCGTTTTTTATTGAAACACACCCGGATACCTTGAAATATCTTATGGAAGCTTGGACGCGCTTTTCATCAGAAAAACGACTTATCCGGTTTGCGCTATAATGGCTTTTTGTTATGGCAAATAAGAATAAGAAAAAATTTCAGCGCCAGCTTCACGGCAGGCCGGGCGCGCGCTGGTTTGGGATTACGTTGGCCGCGGCTGCAGCTCTGGTGCTTGTGTTAATTGCTTTGTACCAAATTCCGGCCATTCAAAACCACGCTTACTACTACGTCGCGAAGGCGAACGCCAGAATACAATACTTTTTCAGCCCTCCCGGCAAGAAAAGTTTTAACCCGGGCGGGCAGGGCACGCTTGCCCCGGAAGTGGCAGCCAGCCTGACCGCGATGGCGCCTACCCCCACGCCAACGCTTTCGGCAACCAAGACGCCAATGCCAGAGCCAACCCGAAAAGCGACCTTTACGCCAACCGCGACGCTTCCACCGACCCCAACCTCCACGCCTATTCCCAGCGCCGTGACACTGACCGGCATCAAATACGAACGTCAGCTCTTTAATAACTGCGGACCCACCAACCTGGCAATGCTGCTCTCTTATTGGGGCTGGGAAGGCGACCAGCACGTGGTGGAAAAGGTCATTAAACCGCTGAAAGAAGACCGCAACGTGATGCCGTACGAAATGCTGGAATACGTTAACGAGCAGACGAGCCTGACCGGAGTCGTACGCTACGGCGGCGATATAGATATGGTAAAGAAGTTGGTCGCGGCTGGCTTTCCGGTGTTGGTTGAGCGCGGGTATATGAATGCCAAAGAGGGTTGGATGGGGCATTACGGCCTGATTACCACGTACGATGATTCCATCCAAAAAGTGCACATCCCCGATTCTTTTCTGGGGGATATCGCTTTGCCCTACGACTTGCTCAGTATGTATTGGAACCAGTTCGACGGCATTTACCTTGTGATTTACCCGTATGACCGCGAACCCGAGGTGATTGACATCCTGGGTCCGCAGTGGGATGCCGATTACAATCTGCGCTACGCGCTTGAAAAGACCACCGAACGGATTAACACCCTGGAAGGGCGGGAACTTTTCTTTGCCTGGTACAGCCGGGGGAATATCCTGGTTGAAATGAAGGATTATGCCGGCGCGGCAGAAGCTTATGACAAAGCCTTCGCGGAGTACGACAAAATCCCCGTGCCGGATAGGCCCTGGCGCGTTTTTTGGTACCAGACCGGCCCGTTTTTCGCGTATTTTTACACTGCCCGCTATAACGATGTCTTGAACCTGGCAAATTACGTGTTGGATATCACCCCGGAAGACGCCATCCCGGAAACCTGGGTCTGGCGCGGGCGGGCGAATAAGATGCTGGGCGATTGGACGGCAGCTGAAAGCGACTTCCGGAAAGCTTTGCAATGGCACCCGGGTTGGTGGGTTGCCGAAAGCGAGCTGACCAATATGGGTCTGACCCCATAAACCTCCGGCCAACTTGATATAATTGCGCTATGGTAAAAATCCTTCATTTTGCGGACGCGCACATTGACATTGCCTCGGGCGGTCCTTTTGACCCTGCCGTAGGTTTGCCCGTGCGCGTAATGGACTTTCTCAAATCCCTGGACGCGATCGTCGCGGCGGCGATTGAGGAAAAGGTGGACCTGGTAATTTTCGCTGGCGATACTTACCGGGACCGTAGCCCCGCGCCCACCTATCAGCGCGAATGGGGCAAGCGGATTATGCGTCTTTCCAAAGCCGGCATCCCTACCATCCTTCTTACCGGCAACCATGATATTTCCCCTTCCCAACTGCGCGCGCATGCCATTCAGGAGTTTTCCACGCTGGACGTTCCACACGTGATTGTGGTGGATAAACCTCGGTTCCTGGGCCCAAATGAGCTTGAAAACCTGCCTGTGCAAGTGCTCGGCATCCCCTGGATTACCCCCTCCACAGTAAAAGCCGCCGCAGCGCAAACCGCTGACCCGAACGCTGAACTGGATGTCATCATTGAAAACACACTGGGCGGGATGATCAGACAAGCCCTGGATGAACGCGACCCGCAGCTGCCGTTCATCCTCGCGGCACACGCTTCCATTCGCGGCGCGCTGATTGGCGATGAGCGCACCATCAAACTGGGGCGGGATGTGCAGCTTTCCCAGGGTCTGGTGCGTGACGAGCGCATTGATTACGTCGCTCTGGGGCATATTCACCGCTATCAGGACCTGAACGCTGGCAATCACCCGCCGGTGGTCTATTCGGGTTCCATTGAACGGGTAGACTTTGGGGAAGTGGGCGATGAGAAGGGCTTTGTGATTGCCGAAGTGGCGCCGGGGAAAACGCGCTACAGCTTTCGTAAGCTTGCCACGCGCCCATTTCGGGATATCAGCTTAACCTTGCGCGCTGGCGATAAAACTATGGAAAAAATCCTCGCGGCAATGCCGCAGCCCGAAGAACTGGAAGGCGCGATTGTCCGGCTGAACATTAACTATCCCGCCGACGTGGAGGCGACCATTGATGACGCCCAAATTCGGGAGCGGGGGCGCCTGGCGCAGGAAATAAAAATCAACAAAAGACCCGAATACAGCGTGCGGGCTCGCCTGGGGGATAACAGGGAAACTCAGAGCATGACGCCCGAAGACCTTTTGAAGCTTTACTGGAAGCAAAACCACATGGAAGAAGCGGAAATTGAGGCGCTGCAAGCCTTGGCAGAGCGCGTCATCCGCGGAGACCTTGCGGAAGACCAAAGCTGACAATCAGGCAAAACGGATCGCGTCCAGCATCTTTGCCAGGCGCGCGGTCTGGCGCACGTCGTGCACGCGCAGGATATCAGCGCCGTGCAGGATGCCGTAGGCGTTGGCAGCCAGGCTGCCTTCCAGGCGCTCTTCGGGGGGCAAATTTAATGTGTAACCAATAAAGGATTTGCGCGACACGCCCAGCAGAAGCGGAAAACCAAGGGTTTTAAAATATTCAAGCTCTTTGAGCAGGCGCAGGTTTTGGGCAGTAGTCTTACCAAAACCAATACCGGGGTCCAACATAATTTGCCCGTCACGGACGCCAGCTTCTCGCGCGATTTCCACAGACTGTCGTAAACCATCCGCCACTTCGGCGCAGACATCATCATACGCAACATCCACATACCGTCCGCCAAGGCTGGTGTCGAGCGCGGCGTTCTGAGGGGTCGAGCGGTTGTGCATCAGCACCAGGCCGGCGTTATGCCCGGCCGCTGTCTGCCCCATCAGAGGGTCCGCGCGCAGCCCCCATACGTCGTTGATGATATGCGCGCCGGCGCGCAGGGCTTCTTCTGCCACGGCAGCTTTGGTGGTGTCCACGGAGAGAATGATATCCGGCAGTTCTTCGCGCAGCGCGTTCAACACTGGCAGCAGGCGTTCAAGCTCCTGCCCGGCTGGAACAGGGCGTGCGCCGGGGCGAGTGGATTCAGCGCCGATATCCAGGATTTGCGCGCCTTCAGAGGCAAACGCCCGGGCTTGCTCCAGCGCTGCCCGCAAGGGTTCGCCCTGCTGCAGCAGCCCGTCGCCAGAAAAGCTGTCGGCAGTGAGGTTGAGAATCCCCATAATATAGGTTTGTTTTCCCAGGTTTGGCAACAAATCCTTAAGCATCGGGCTCCTTAGCGGGCGGGTCTGGCTTCCGCGAAGACTTCCACATGGTCAATTTTAGGGCCCGCGCTGTATACGAAGACCGAGAAATCCAGCCCGGCAGGTGAGCTTTGGGAATCCCAGCGGCGAATCCCAGCCACGCGTCCGTCCTGAGTGTAAGCAACCACGAGCACCCACAGCGAACCAGCCCTGGCGGATTCCGGCGTGAGCACCGCCTTTCCGCTCACCGCGCAAGACAGCTGCTCACGCGCGCAGGCAAGCTTAAGTTCGGCCGGCTGAACAGGCAGGTAGCGCGTGTCATTTTCCGGAACGGGCAGCGAAAAATCCAGCACGGCACTGGCGCTGAATTGTTCTGGCGTGGGCGCCTGAAAATACGCCACAAGCGGCAGGCTCTGACCGGTTTTCAGCAGGTTCAGCGGCAGGATGGCTGTTTGGGTGCGGGTATAATCGCTGCCGATGCCGTTCAGGGTCAGCTTGGCGCTCACGTTTTCCAGGTCTTTCCCTGTGTCGTTAGCCGCCAGCGCGAAACACAGCACGCCGCCAGTTGTGTCGCGATAGCAGTCGGTTGGCAGGGCGGCGTCGGGCTCAGACGTCGGCTGGCTGCCCTGCGCCGGGGTGCCGGTGGGCGCCGGCGGCGTTTGTGTGATGGGAATCAGCAGGACTGTGCCCACCCCCATGGCGTAGGGGACAACCGACGGGTTGGCGGTCAGCAGGGCTTCCAGGCTGATGCCGTACCGCAGCGCGACCCCAAACATATCGTCATCCGCGTCCACCTGGTAGTATACGGGCGTGCCCGTTGCGGTTGGGCTGGGGGTAAGCGTGGGCGTGGCTGTGGCAGGCACGGGCGTATCCGAGGGCAGCGGGAGCGCGGTTTCGGTGGGGCGCGGAGCGCTGGTGGGAGCGGGCGAGATGCTGAAAACGCAGCCGCTTAGCAGGGCGGCAGTGAATAACAGCGGTAAAAGCCGTTTGAAATTCATATTTCCATTATACCAACGGCAGGAGCAGGCTGTTTTTAGATTGAAGTGTATGAGTTATGTAAAAAACCGCCCGATTTGCTTGAATCCACGCCTTTGTGGTACTATACTTATTTGTTAGTAAGATATGGAGCAATAAGAAATGCCAATTTATGCCTATCATTGTGAAAAATGCGGAATTCGTTTTGAGCAGCAGCAGAAATTTACTGATGACCCCCTCATGATTTGCCCTGAATGTAATGAACCCGCGCTGCGCAAAGTTTATCAGCCGGTCGGGATTGTATTTAAAGGCAAGGGTTTTTATGCCACGGACCACCGCTCACCGTCCGGGCAGAATCACACGCATGCCAAACCGGAAGGCGCAGCCGAAAGCAAATCTGAGGACGTGAAACCCACCGCGCCACCCCCTTCCGCGGAAGCGGTATCAAGCAACCACCAAAAAGCTGCCGAATAGGCAGCTTTTTATTATGTTTCACGCTTACAGGTTCGAATCCACCTTTGCTTGCAGGGAAGCGTATTCCGGGCTGGCGGCATAAGCTTTGAGCGCGTTGACGCGTTTCATCATATTCGGGTGAGACCGCAATAATTCCATCAGCTTGTTCAGGAAGGCACCGCCCTGCGTGTCTATTTTGTCCAGCGCTTGTTCGAATTCCGCCCGGGTTTGAATTTCTGGGGAGGCGAGCCGCACAAGCGCGGAAACGGCGTCATCCAGGCTGCCGCACGCCAGGAGCCCGGCCCGGTCGCAGGAGAATTCACAAGCGCGCGTCCAGCACAGAAAAATCAGGTACAGGATGTACCTCATCCCCAGGGAAGGCGCGCGTGAACCTGCCAGCCCGCCCACAAGCGGGTACAACCAGGTGTGCCCCAGGGAGATATGTCCCATCTCGTGCCCGAGCACAAAAGCAAGTTCCTGCGGGTTCATGGCGCGCACCAGCGGCTCATACAGCACCACGTTTTTTGGATTAGAAAAACCAAAAGTGTAAGCGTTCATCGCTTCTTCGCTGGCGACATACACATTCAGCGAGCCCGGATGCAGGCGCTGGGCGCAAAGCCGCACAACCTTGTCTAGTTCCGGGCTGCCT
This sequence comes from Chloroflexota bacterium, assembly GCA_029556265.1. Lineage (GTDB taxonomy): Bacteria > Chloroflexota > Anaerolineae > Anaerolineales > Anaerolineaceae > Mesolinea. The sequence continues at coordinate 19,785 of JAKQFH010000028.1, forward strand.
TCTGGTGAAACGAGCGCGGCGTTTTTTATCAGCTGGGTTTGCATCACGTAAGTGGTATAGACGGCGACTCCCAGAATGAGAAGCACCAGTAAGAAGCTCAGGCACTGGGTCATGAAAGCCGTAGCGACCACCACGGCAGTGCTGAGCAGAAAGGTCAGGATTAAAATCGGTATTTCGCTGGGATGCCGGTATGCGCGTGCTTTGAACATAAAACCCTCTTTTCTTGATTTGTTTATCTTAGTGTAAGCTGTTTAAACACCGCTCACCATAGAAAATCTTGGGGTTATGAACCGGGAAGCACAAACTGCGCTGAACACAGCAGCCCGCGAACAGCGCATACCAGCAATACCAAAAAAAGCGCGGTCATTATCTGACCGCGCCGAGAGGCACTCAAGCTTTGGAGATGTTCACAAACACCACCGGACGGCGTTTTGTCTCGTCAAAGATGTGCGATTTAGCCAGGTTCATCACATCCCGTTCCAGGTTTCCGTTGGCGGAACGCGCCAATTTTTCAATCCGTTTGCGCAAATCCTCAAAAAGGTCTTGCGATTCAGCCGGAGACATAAAGCCGCGGCTGATAACCTCAACCTCCTTCAGATTGGCGTTGGCTTTATCCCTCACCAGGTTCAGAAGCACGATTCCGTCCTGGCTGAGCATTTCGCGTTCGCGCATCACAGAGCGGTCCACATCGCCCACGCCGGTACCGTCCACGAAGACATAACCGCCGGGGATGCGTTCGCCGAGCTTCATTTCGCCATGTTCAAACTCTATCACGCGTCCGTTTTCCACAATGGCAATCTGGCGCGGGTCCATCCCGACGTCCATGCCCAGGCGGGCGTGTTGGTTCAGCATGCGCAGCTCGCCGTGGATAGGGATGAGGTAGCGCGGGCGGGTCAGGTGCAGCATCAGCTTAATTTCTTCCTGGCTGGCATGCCCCGAAACGTGCACCGGGGCGATGGCTTCGTAGATGACCTGCGCGCCCTGCTCCAGCAAGCGGTTGATAGCGCGGTACACCAGCTCTTCGTTGCCCGGAATGGGGTGTGAGGAGAGCACGACGGTATCGCCCTCTTTGATATCAAATCGTTTGTTGCTGCCGTTGGAAAGCCTGCCCAGAATCGAGGTGGGCTCGCCCTGCGAACCGGTGACGAGCAGCACCACCTGGCTGTCGGCCATCTGCAAAGCGGTTTCGACAGGCACGACTACGTCCTCCTCAAAATCAATGTACCCAAGCTGCCGCGCGATTTTCACGTTTTCGGTCATGCTCAAGCCCACAAAGGCGACCTTGCGGTGGTAGCGCGTGGCGGCGTTGATGACCTGCTGCATGCGGGAAATCAGCGAGGCAAAGGTGGCGACAATGATGCGCCCTTTGGCTTCCCGGAAAACCCGGTCGAAAGCCGAATCAATCACCTTCTCGGAAGGAGTCCAACCCGGCCGCTCCGCGTTGGTGGAATCTGCCAGCAGCGCCAGGACGCCCTTTTGGGCAAACTCGGCCAGCCTGGCATAATCGGTGGGCCAGTTATCCACTGGGGTATGGTCAAATTTATAATCGCCGGTGTGGACAATCAGACCAGCCGGGGTTTCAATCCCCAGGCCGATGCCGTCTGGCACGGAATGGCAGACGTGGAAGGCGTGCACCTTGAACGGGCCAATTTGCACGCTTTCGCCGGCCTTCAGGGTCTGGAGTTTTGCGGCTTTATGGTCAAAACCGCGGCGGTTAAGCTTGGCGCCGATCATGCCAAGCGTGAGCGGCGTGCCGTAAACCGGCGCGTCCACGCTCTCAAGCAGATGCCCGATTGCTCCGGTGTGGTCTTCGTGACCGTGGGTAATCACAATCCCGCGCACTTTATCCGCGCGCTGTTTGACGTATTCAAAATCGGGGATAATGTAATCAATCCCGATCATATCGTTATCCGGGAACATCATGCCGGCGTCCACCACCAGGATTTCGCCGCCGTATTCGTAGACGGTCATGTTTTTCCCGACTTCCCCCAGCCCTCCCAGGGGAATAATGCGTAATTTTTTCTCTTTCATGTTCTTTCCTTAAGATGCTAACGGCTCGCGCCGTGAATAATCATGGTTGGGTGTTAAAAAATAAAACCCCGCTAATTCAGACTAGCCGGGCAATTTTGTTTCAAAATAAGTTGTATCTTCAACAAAAAGCCGCGAGGCGGCTGGATTAACTTGCGGGAGTATAGCATACGCGCGGGGCTTTCGTCAAATCAGAAGCGGAGACAATGCCAACTTTGGGCGGCGAGCGGTTGAGTGTTAATCAGTTTACGATGAAGCGCTAACAAAAATCTAACATTACGCCATTATGTTAAGGGTAAGAAAGAAAAGAAAGAAAGAGGTAGATATGAGCAGTATTGTGAGACGACATCTGTATCCAAGAAGTTTTTACAACCTGGACCAATTAATGGAACGCTTCTTTGACGCTGATTCTGAAGCCTGGAGCACTCAACCTTGTGGTTTTCCGTTGGACGTGGTTGAAAAGGACGACGAATTTTTTGTGCGCGCGAGCGTGGCAGGGTTTGACCCCAATGCAATGGAAATCACCTTTGAAAACAACACGCTGAACATCAAAGGCGAAATCCGGGAAGATAAAACCGAAGAAAAGGAAGGCAAGTATCACTTACAGGAACGCCGGACCGGCACTTTCTTCAGGAGCGTGACGCTCCCCGGGCAGATTGATCAGGGCGCGATCAGCGCGGAGACAGAAAATGGCATTCTGACCGTTCACCTTCCCAAGAAACCCGAGGCTCAACCCAAACGGATTGAAATCAAATCCAAGCCGGTTAAGGTAATTGACCAGGGTAAGTAAGCATACCAATCAGAAGTAAAACAGGCTGCCTTCGGGCAGCCTGTTTGCAATAATCCCCCTTCAAGCGCGCCCGACAGCCCGCCCTTGGTGTCGGGCGAATATTGTCCATAAGGCAGACCGCCGCGCTCCTTTGCCAAACCACCGCTTCTGAAATCCTCAAGCCTCGCGGGCAAAGCGCCGCGCTCAACCTGACCAACGCAACGCGCTATTTCCATCCAATATCAAGGCAAGTTGTTGTTTTTACCTTGATTTTCTTCGCCTGCGGACATCTGAAACGCGTTTGCAGCGAAAGGCTCCAGGCGGGGAAATCATGGAATCCCTGTATAATTGAGCTTGTTACCCGACCGAAAAGGAGCGAATTATGGACGATGAGACTTACCGTGTCCCAGTCAAGGGCAAAATCAAGCTTAAGGATTACGACCCCAACGATTCCCGGCTTTTTGAAGGCAATAAAAAGGACAGCAAAGAAGCCTTGCTGAAATTGAACACAGAACTGGCGGCGCTGCAGGAACAGCTTTACGCGGAGGGTAAACACCGTCTGTTGATTGTGTTACAGGCAATGGATACCGGCGGAAAAGACGGCGTCATCGGGGCGGTTTTTGAAGGCGTGAACCCCCAGGGCGTCAAAGTGGCTTCGTTTAAGGTCCCGACGCCGGTTGAGCTTTCGCATGATTACCTCTGGCGGGTGCACCAACAGACCCCAGGGAAAGGCGAGATGGTCATCTTTAACCGCTCGCATTACGAAGACGTGCTGGTGGTGCGCGTTCACCAGCTTGTGCCGGAGGAGGTTTGGTCCAGGCGTTATCAACACATCCGCGAATTTGAACGCCTGCTTGCGGACGAGGGCACCACTGTCCTGAAGTTCTACCTGCACATTGATTTGCAGGAACAAGCCCAACGATTTTTGGCGCGCGTGGAAGACCCCACCAAGCAGTGGAAATTTAATCCGGGGGACCTGGATGAGCGCGAACGCTGGGAAGAGTACATGAAAGCCTATGAGGACATGCTGAACCAAACCAGCACCGACTGGGCGCCCTGGTATATCATCCCGGCCAATAAGAAATGGTACCGCAACTGGTTAATCTCGAAAATCGTGATTAAGACCTTGAAAGACCTGGACATGCGTTATCCGGCGGCGCCCGAAAATATTGAGGATTATCACAAGCGTTTGCTTGAGATGGTCGCGGCGAAATAAACACAGATGACGGAACTCCCCGCCTCAGCCTTGGGAGCCGTGATTGGGGGCCGTCTCCAACGGGATTTTATTCTGCCCTATGAGGGCAAACCGCGCCTGAACGTGCTCGGTGGGAACCTGCCGTATGCCGCGGCTGCTTATGCGTTTTGGGGCGGCAGGGCGGGGCTCTACGCGCGCGTTCCCGCTGAATTTCCGCTTGAACAGCTGGAACGTTTGAACCAAATCGGCTGCGACCTGAGCGGTATCACGCGCGTGAAGGAAGCGCTGGACGATCGGCGTTTCACGGCGTATTCCGACCCGCTGAGCCCGCGCGGCGACAATCCCATCGCGCGCTTTGCGGAACGGGACATTCCATTTCCGCGTGAGTTGATTGGTTACGACAGCGCGTCTCTCGGTTCTTGCAGTAAACTGGATTACGAAAGTTTCACCGCGCGGGTGAACGACCTGCCCAAAGCGTATCTAGACCTCACCGCCGCGCATATTTGTCCGATTGATTACCTTTCACATAAGATTCTGCCTTCACTGCTGAAGGCAGGCATGATTGAAACCCTCACTTTGCGCGCCTGTGCCTGTTATATGGATTCCAGCTTCTGGGAAGAAATTCGCGGCTTAGTTTCTGACCTGACCGCTTTTATGCTCACGGAAGCCGACGCTTTGCGGCTCTTTCGCGGGCGCAGCGTGGACTTGTGGGAAATCGCGGAAGCCCTGGCGAACTACGGACCGGAATTTGTGCTCGTGCATCTCACGGACGGCTCCGTGCGCTTGTTCGACCGCATGGGACAAAAACGTTGGGTCATTCCCGCCTACCCAACCAATGTTATTGACCCGACCGGCGCGTTGGATGCCTTTGATGGCGCGTTTTTGCTGAATTATCGCAAAAAATTTGACGCGGTGGATGCCGCCTTATGTGGGAACGTGACTGCCGCGGTCTGCATGGAGGGCTTTGGGCCGTACTATGTGCTGGATACGCTGCCGGAACTGATGAACGCGCGCCTGGACGTTTTACGCGGGCGGGTCAGCAGCGCCTGAGACTTCAGGGTGTCTGAGCTGATTGCAGCGAGACCTCATAAATCCAGGGCCAATTTTTGCCGGTGAGGTACAGTCGGTCGCCGCGCGCGTCGTAGGCGATGCCGTTCAGCACGTCGTTGGGGCCTGGCGCACCTTCCCCATCCCGCAGGCTGCCGCAGTCAATAACGCCCACCACCTCACCGCTGGTGGGGTCGATGCGCGCGATCAAGTCTGTGTACCAGATATTGGCGTAAATCTCTCCGCGGATGTACTCCAGTTCGTTCAGGCGGTCCAGCGGCGCGCCGTCCAGACTTATTTGCAAAGCGCGGGTGGTCTGCAACGTTTTGGGGTCAAGGAAATATAAGGTGGCGCTGCCGTCGGATAGAATCAGACTGCTGCCGTCGGTAGTCAGACCCCAGCCTTCCGTGGGGTAAGAGAACGCGCCGAGCTGGCGGAAATCCTGTGGGTCGTAAATGAAACCCGTGTTTTCTTTCCAGGTGAGCTGGTAGAGCTTGCCTTCCAAAAGCGCCAGACCCTCAGCGAAGTACTGCGCGTCCAGCCGCTTTTCCAGCAAAACCGCGCCGGTTTCGGGTTCCACCTTGCGCAAGGTGGACTGCCCGTAAAGCCCGGCGCTTTCATAAAAGAGCCCGTCCGCGTAGAGCAGCCCCTGCGTGAAAGCAGCCGAATCGTGCGGGTATTTTGCCAGCACGGTGATTGAGGCGTTCGCGTCCAGGTTTTTCGGGATGGAATGATAGCCCGGAAGGCGCAGCCTCATTACCAGCAGAAAAACAAGCAGGGCCGCCAGTGCGATGAGCATGCGGAAGGGGATGGGTTTGTGGGGTGTTTCGGTGTTGGGCATGGGCATTGTTTCACTCAGTTTCGCGCCCCGCGTGCAGGGGGCCGTGCTGGTATTCTGATTATACTTGCGAAATTTGCCTGGAGCGCTTTGCCGGTGATAAAATCCACCTGGAAAACAGGAGAAATTAGCGGAGGAAGCCCCATGTCTGCGGTATTGGAACGATTTTTGAGGTACGTAAAAATTGATACTGAATCGGATCGGGATTCGAAAACCTATCCAAGTTCAGCCAAACAGTTGGATTTTCTGCGCCTGCTCGCGGATGAACTGCGCCAGATTGGTTTGAGCGAGGTCAATATGGACCAGTTTGGCTACGTGACGGCGACGCTTGAGGCCACGACCAACGCGCCCGCGCCAGTTATCGGTTTCATCGCGCATGTGGATACCAGCCCCGACTTCTGCGGAAAAGATGTGAAGCCTCAAATCGTGGAGAATTACGACGGCGGGGATATCATCCTTAACGCGGCAGAACAAATCGTGCTCTCCCCGCGGCGGTTCCCCGACCTGTTGAAGTACCGCGGGGAAACGCTGATTACCAGCGATGGGACCACCCTGCTTGGCGCGGATGACAAAGCCGGCGTTGCCGAAATTATGAGCGCCATGGAATACCTGAGGGCTCACCCGGAGATACCGCACGGGAAAATCCGGGTCGCGTTCACGCCTGATGAGGAAGTGGGGGCCGGCGTGGAACACTTTGACGTGCCGGCTTTTGGAGCCGATTTCGCGTATACCGTGGATGGCGGAGAGGTAGGCGAGCTGGAAGTGGAGACCTTTAATGCCGCTGGCGCCAGGGTGTACGTGCGCGGGCGAAATGTGCATCCCGGCACGGCAAAGGGTGTGATGCTCAACGCGCTGCGCATCGCGATGGAATATGACGCGCTGCTGCCGGTTTTTGACCGCCCCGAGCACACTGAAAAGACTGAAGGCTTTTTCCACCTGATGCTCCTGAAAGGCGAGGTGGAAAGCGCCCAAATGGAATATATCATCCGCGACCATGACGACCAACGCTTCCAGAGCCGAAAAGCTCTGATGCAAAGCGCCGCGGATTACCTGAACCGGAAACACGGCGAGACGGTGGTGGAGCTGACGCTGAAAGACCAATATTACAACATGAAAAAAATGATTGACCCACACCCGCGGATTATGGAAATAGCCCGGGCGGCATACGAAGCCCTGGGAATTGAACCGCGCGTCATCCCGGTACGGGGCGGCACGGACGGCAGCCGGCTTTCGTACATGGGGCTGCCAACGCCCAACCTGTTTGCCGGGGGTCACAACATGCACGGACGTTACGAGTTTGTGCCGGTGTGCGCGCTGGAAAAGGCGGTGCAAGTCATTGTCAGGATTTGTGAATTGGCGGCAGCCGGCTGATTTCCACCATTAGCGTTAACTAAAGACGCCGCGCTCTTCTGAGCGCGGCGTTGTGTTTGTTATCAGACGGTCTGGAACACAGCGAGCTCCAGACAAAAAACCGCCCGTGTAGGGGCGGTTAAAATTTGCCATCGCGGGGTTAGCCGCAGCAGCCGTCAGAACAGCCTTCGCCGCAGCCCTCACAAGCGTGTGAAAGGCCGCCATTTTGGATTTCCTGTTCGGTTGCCGGACGAATGCCAAGAATGGTCACGGTGAACTGCAGGTCTTTGCCTGCCATGGGGTGGTTTAGGTCCAACTCCACGTTTTCGTCGGTAAGCGCGGTTGCCACGCCGGTAAAGACGTGCCCGTTCGCGTCGCGCAGGTGCATTGGTTCGCCCAGGCGGATGTCAAAATCCGGGGGGAAGGATTTGCGGGTCACCAGCACAACCGCTTCGGGGTCAAATTCTCCATAGGCGTCTTCGGCGAGGACCAAAACCTCTTTGGAATCGCCAACTTCCAGACCGGTCAGGGCATTTTCCAGCCCGGGGATAATATTCTGGTGTCCGTGCAGGTATTCCAGCACTTCAGATTCAATTTCCTCGCCGTCCACGACCAGATTGTAGGCAAGCTGAACAACGGCATCATCTTGCACCGCGTTTAAGATATTTTCTGTCATTTCTTCTCCAATTCTAAATAAATGCCCGGATTTTCCCGAGCCGCCTGATTATATCAGAGAAATTGATCGCGCGCCGCTTTGTGTAAGCCCCTGGGAATCCATATATTTGACAATTCTCCGGCGCCAGTCTACAATTGGCTTACTGAAAAAGATTATCAATAACACACTATGGATTGGCAAACATTTCTTTCAAAAGCAGGCTATCGGCTTTCTGAACCGCGAAAAACGATTATGAAGCTGATGGAAACGACAGAAAAGCCGTTGAACCCGCTGGGAATTCACCGGCTTTTGCGCGAACAGGGCGTGCATCTAGGCCTGGTCAGCGTATATCGGACGCTGGAACTGTTCCTCTCGCTTGGTCTCATCAGCCAGGTTTTCCAGCAGGACGGTTTGGTTGGATATCTGCCGTCGAGTTTTGGGCACCATCATTTTATCGTGTGCCAGAACTGCCAAAAAGCGGTAGAGTTTGCGGGAACGGAAGATATGCAGGATTTGATTCAGCGTATTCGCGCCGAGACCCACTTTCAGGTCAGGGAGCATCTGCTGCAGTTTTTTGGGCTCTGCCCCGAATGTCAATCCTTGTTGAAAGATGGTGAAAAACAATGAAGTCTCTCGGCGCGCTTAGCTTGTGTTTGGCGCTCCTCCTGACGGCCTGCGCGCCTGCCGCGCCGGCACAAGCCGAACAAATGACTGTGACCGTTTCGGTCCTGCCGCAGGTTTATTTCGTGCAGAAAATCGCCGGCGACCTGGTCAGCGTGCAAGCGATTGTGGGAAGCGGGGATGACCCCCACACCTATGAGCCTACCGCTGAGCAGATGCGGGTGGTAGCGAAATCGCGTTTGTATTTTTCGATTGGCGTGGAATTTGAGGATGCCTGGCTGGCGCGCTTTCGCGCCGCGAACCCGGGCATGACCATTGTGGATTCGGCAGCCGGCGTGGAACGTCTGCCGATACCCGCTTCTGTCGGTGAAACCAACACTGAAGGAGAGCCCGACCCGCATATTTGGTTTTCGCCTGAACGGGTGAAGCAGGTGTCTCAAAATATGGCGGACGCTCTGCTTGCTGCCGACCCCGCGCACGCTGAAAATTACCGCGCGAACCTGGCTGCCTGGCTGGAGGAGATTGACACGGTCGACGCGGATGTGCGCGCCGCCCTGGCTGGAATAACCCGCGGTACATTTCTTGTCATTCACCCTGCCTGGGGTTATTTCGCCCGGGATTATGGGTTGACCATGCTCTCCGTGGAGAGCCACGGGCAGGAACCTGGCCCTGAGGAATTGGCCAGGCTTATCAAGCTGGCGCGCGAGGATGATATCAGCACTGTGTTTGTGCAGAAAGGCGTCAGCCAGAAACTGGCAGAATCGATTGCGGCGCAGCTTGGGGCAGCCGAACTGGTGGAACTGGACCCGATGGCAAGGGATTGGTCCGCGAACATGCGGCTTTTGGCTGCCCAGTTGGCGGAAGCGCTTAGGTAGTGAGGATGATTTGGAAGAGAATAGCGAAGCACCTGTAATTTCCCTGCGCAATGTCTGGGCTGGGTATGACCTGGACACCGTCCTGGAAGATGTCAGCTTTGACCTTTTCCCGCGGGATTATGTCGGGCTCATTGGCCCCAACGGCGGCGGAAAAACCACCCTGATTAAGGTCATCCTGGGTTTGGTGGTTCCGCGGCACGGCTCTGTGAGCGTGATGGGATACAGCGCAAACGAAGGCAGAAGATACATCGGCTACGTCCCTCAGCTGCAAATCAGCGATAAGGCTTTTCCTATCAATGTGTGGGACGTGGTGAGTATGGGCAGAATCAACCCCGGTTTTTCCAGCTTGCGCCTGAGCGCGGAAGACCGCCAGCGCATCGAAGAAGCCCTGCGCCAGACGAGCATGCTGGAATTGAGCAAGCGCTCCATCAATGAAATTTCAGGCGGTCAGCGGCAGCGCGTCTATATCGCGCGGGCGCTGGCGGCGCAGCCGCGCATCCTGCTGCTGGATGAACCGACCGCCAGTGTGGACCCGCACGCCAGCGTTCAGATTTATGATTTGCTGGCAAAATTAAACGAGGAGATTTCTATCCTCCTGATCTCGCATGATATGACCGCGATTTCGGCTTACGTGAAAACAATCGGCTGCATCAACCGCCGGCTGGTTTACCATCATGATAAGTCTATCTCAGCGGATATGTTGGAAGCGGGATATGAATGTCCGGTGGACTTAATCGCGCACGGGATGCCGCACCGGGTTTTCCCGGCGCACGACGCGGATGGGGAGCGCCTGGAATGATCAGCTTTCTGAACGAAATTCTGTCCTATGAATTCATGCGCAACGCGCTGCTGGCGGGCGTAATCGTCAGCGCGGCTTGCGGGATTATTGGCACCCTGGTGGTGTTAAACCGCATCGTCTTTATCAGCGGCGGTATCGCGCACGCGGCTTATGGTGGGGTGGGGATTGCCTATTTCCTTGGATTGAACCCCGTCTGGGGCGCGGTTGCTTTCAGCCTGGCTTCCTCGCTGGCGATGGGTTACGTGCACCGCAAGGAGAAGGCTCGCGCGGATACCATCATTGGCGTGATGTGGGCGCTGGGGATGGCGCTGGGAATTATCTTCGTCAGCCTCAGCCCAGGCTACAAAGCAGACCTGATGAGCTACCTGTTTGGCAGCATTCTGGCAGTCTCCGCCGCGGACTTACGCCTGATGCTGGTGATTGTTTTGGCAGTGCTGATATTTGTGCTGGTATTCTACCGGCTCTTGCTGGCGATTTCCTTTGACGAGACTTTTTCCACGGTCCGGAACGTACCGGTTGGATTCGTCTATATGGCGATGATTGTGTTAATTGGTCTGACGGTGGTTATCTCCATGCGTGTGGTGGGGTTAATTTTGGTCATCGCGCTCCTCACGATCCCGCCCGCAATCGCGAATCTGTTTGTGCAGGAAATGCGCGGAATTATGTTCCTGAGCAGCGCGTTAAGTTTGGTGTTTACCATTTCGGGTCTCCTCATTTCTTACACGTTGAACCTGCCCTCCGGGGCTGTAATCATTCTGGTGGCAAGCCTGGCTTATGGGTTGGCGGCAGCTCTGCGCGGAATACTTACCTGGAGCACCCTGAAAAAGGAATCCGCCGCTTCCAGAAACGATTTTTAAACTTATCCAGTAGAATTGAAGATAACGATGACAATCAAAGATTACTTTCAAGATACCGGACCAATCAGCGTCGGTTTGTGGCTGGGAAAACACTGTTCCCTGCGCGGGGGCAGGCGGCTCGCGGCTTTCGCGGCGGGGATAATCTCGGCCTTCCAAACCAGCCGAATGATGCAAGCTATTAAGGCAAACCAATGGGTGGTTTCCGATGGGAGTTTGAATCGGGCGCAGCTGGTTGAGCGCAGCAAAGAAGTAACCCGCAATATCGTCCTCAATTTATTTGAGTATTTCTATTATTATCAGCACATTGACGAAGCCAGGCAGCGCGTGGTTTTGTCGCCAGAAATGGAAGCGATGCTGGAAGATTGCCGCCAGGGTCAGCTGCAAATCATCCTCGGCCCGCATCTGGGCAATTTTGACCTGTTCGGGATGATGCTGGTAAAGATGGGCCTGAAGGTGGTTGTGCTTTCTTTTCCAAAACCCAACCAGACATATCTCGCCCAAAACAAACTTCGCGAACAGGTCGGGATGCGAATTATGCCGATTAACCTGAGCGCTTTCCGTGAGGCGAAAAGACTGATGCTCAAGGAAGGTTATTCCTTTGTTACTGGTTTGGACCGACCGATTGATAGCAAGGAAGACCAGAAATATAAGCCGGCATTTTTTGGCAGACCTACCAATCTTTCCACTTACTATGTGCGCCTGGCACGGGAAACTGAGGCGAAACTTCGCGTCGCGTGCGGGGTTGTACATGAGGATGGAAGCTTTTATTATGACTGCACCCCGCCAATTCCGCTTGATGAATATTCTGACCTGACAGATGATATTGTGCTGAATGCCGGAAAAATATTGCGCGAAGCGGAGAAGTTCATCAGGAAATACCCTGAGCAATGGGCGATGTTTTACCCGGTCTGGCCGGATGCGCTGTCCAAAATTAGCAAGTAATGCTGAGAGGTGCAAATGAAACAGCAGAAAGAAACCCGAAAGAATGATATCTTGCTTGGACCATTGGAACGACCCGCGCTGCAATGGTTAGCGCGCAATATGCCGATGTGGGTGAATTCTGACATCCTGACCATTATTGGTATCCTGGGCTCCATCCTGACCCTGGTAAGTTTTATTATTGTTGGCAGAACAGGCGGACCCCTGCGTAATTACTGGATCCTGGCGGCCTGTTTTGGTTACATTCTCAACTGGTTTGGGGATAGTTTGGATGGGACTTTGGCACGCTATCGCCATGTGGAACGCCCAAATTATGGATATTTCGTTGATCATTCCGTGGACGGCTTCACCGCGCTGTGTATGTTCCTCGGGTTTGGCTATGCTGGCATCGCTCGGATAGATGTCGTGGAATTCGCGGCGATTGGCTACCTGCTGATGATGATTACGGTATTTCTGAAGACGAAGGTTACAGGCGTCTTTGAAATGACCACCATCAAGTTAGGACCGACGGAAATCCGGGTAATCGCGATTATATTCAGTTTGGTGCACTTCTTTATCGGCATAAAGAATGTAAATGTACCCTTGTTTGGCAGTCAGACTTATGGAACTATTGTGGTTGGGCTGATTGCCGCTTTGCTTTTCGTGTACTATCTGGTCGAAACTGTGCGGGTAAGCATCAAACTGGAAAGGGTCGACGCGGCGCAGCTTGCCCTCCGCCAGGATAAAGAAGCCAAAAAGCGCACTAAAGCTGAAGAAAAACTGGAAAAAAAGGCTGCGAAAAAGCAGCACAAATTGGAAGAAACAGGGGCGGAAATCCAGAATTGGACGGACTAACAGTTTGCGGAGAAACTTTTCCGCAGCGCATAACAAGCGCTTCCGGGCTGATTATCTTATTTGGATTCCTGGCTGCGGAATTGGTGGATAGCAGGCGCGATTGCTTCCAACTCCAGCAGTCGGGCGCATAACCCCGAAGGGACAATCCTGGGCAGCGCGGACCCGGCTAGATCCGTCGCGGCGGATAGCGCGGCGCGGGCGGGCTGGATAAAGGCTTCCTCCAGGAGGCAGCCCGGAAAACCGATAACAACCAGATCCGGCTGCAGCAGGTGCGTCAGAGCCGCCAGGCCGCGCCCCAACTGCGTGCCCGCTTCGGAAAAAACTTCCAGGGCGAAAGGATCCCCGTTTTGGGCATCGCGAATTATCTGGAAAAGGTCCGCGTCAGCCTCCCAATGTTGGGGGAAGCGCATGCGAGCCAGTTCCAACATTCCGGCCGCGCTGGCAAAGCCCGAAAGCGTGCCCGGCCTGGCAAGACCGGCCGGCCCTTCGGCCGCGAGGCGCAGGTTGCCAATTTGTCCGGCGGTACCGCCGCTGTTGGTATAGAGCTTACCGTCAGTCAGAATACCGGCGCGAACCGCGGGCGCGAGCGCGATAAACACCAGGTTGCCAGCTTTTTGCCCGGCGCCGAAGTAATATTCTGCCAACGCGCCAGCGTTGGCTTTTTGTTCCAGCGCAACCGGCAAATTGAAACGCAGTTGGATTTGGGAGCGCACAGGTTCCAGCTTCCATAGTGGAAAGCCTATCGCTGTGCTGAGCACACCAGTTTCCGGGTCCACATTGCCGGATATGGCGACGGAAACGCACTCTGGCAGCGCCAGGTGTTGGGCTTTGGTCAGGGTCAGCAGCCGGTCAGACTGCACCATAATTAATTCCAGGACGGTTGGAAAGTCGGCTTGCGGGGGAATTGGCGCAAAGAGACGTTCGTAAATCGTACCGGTGGGGCTGCCGCAAACCACCAGCAATCGTTCTCCGTCCAGGTTAATCCCCAGGATATTGGAGGAAGTGTTGAGAGAAGTATCTTTGCGCAGCATTTAACTGAATCTTACCTGCCAAACATAAAGAAGCATCCCCTGAGCCGCGCTCAGGGGATGCTGGATTTCCAGACAATCAACCTTTGCCGCGCATGCGCGGATCTAACACGTCGCGCATCGCGTCGCCAACCAGGTTCCAACCCATCACAAACAAGGTCAGCGTCACGCCCGGGTAGACGACGATGTACCAGTATTTATCCAGGCTGGTAATCCAGTTTCGCGCGAAGCTGAGGATTTGCCCCCAGTCAGCGTAACCGACTTCCGTGCCGATACCGAGGAAGGACAGGGCGGCAAAGCCGAGTACCACGTCGCCAATGCCGAGGGAAGCCAGCACGAGGGTCGGGAAAATGGCGTTGGGGAGGATGTGTTTGAAGAGGATTCTTCCGTTTTTAAGCCCGGAGGCTCTGGCAGCCAGGACGTAGTCGCGCTCTTTAATGGAGAGGATATCCGAGCGAATGATACGGGCATAGCCCATCCAACCAAAGGCGATCATGGCAATGAGAGGCGGGAGCAGACTGCGCCCCAGGATTGGCGTTAGAACCGCCGAGAAAATCAACGCCATCATAATGTACGGCAAGGTCATAAAAACATCCGTGATACGCATGATAACGTCGTCGACAGCGCCGCCGTAATACGCCGCGACGGAACCTAAGACAACCCCAATCAGTACGGTGGCTACCACCACGATAAAGCCGGTTTTGAAGGCTGTGCGCGTTCCCCAGACGATGCCGTAAAAGATGTCGTACTGCCCCTGGGCGGTGCCCAACAGATGAACCCATTTCTCATGCCCGGTCAAAGTCTCATACCAGAAAGGCACTTCGGGCACATTTTTCTTCCAGGGAGCACCAGGATATTTGGGTTCGGCCATAAAACCGTCGCGCGGCATTTTATAGGGGTCATGCCCCACAGGCGGGGCGATAATCGGCGCAAAAATTGCGACCAGAATGAAAAGCACAATTAAAATCATGCCGATGATGGACGCGGGTGTTTTTACCAGCCCTTTGAGGATGCGGTAATTATCTGGTCCAACAGTGCGCTCCAGCCAGCCAATTTTGCGGGTGGAGTGGGTTTCGGCCAGGAGCCTGTTATCGCCAGTCGGATTAAGGTTGTTTTCGGTCATGCGCTGCTCCTTATGCCAATCGTACGCGCGGATCGATGAACGCGTAGATAACGTCCACAATCAGGTTGGAGAGGATGAGAATGGTGCCGGTAAAAATCGCCAGCCCAAGAATGGTTACAACGTCCAGGTTGGCAGCCGCGTCGGCAGAGGCTTTGCCGATGCCAGGATAATTGAAGACTGTCTCGGTGATTACCACGCCGCCCAGGAGCGAGACAATGCTGGAACCTGCCATCGTAACAATCGGCAGCATCGCGTTCGGACGGGCATGATGGTTAATCACATCGGATTCCTTCAGCCCTTTCGCGCGAGCGGTAACAACATAATCCTGACGCAGGGTTTCCAACATGGAGGAGCGGGTGACACGCACAAAAGTTGCCCAGTTGATATAGCTGAGGGTGATGATGGGCATAATCATGTGCCGCATGGCATCCCAAAACACATCAAATCGCAGGTTGAGCAGCGCGTCAATGCTGAGCAAATGTGTATATTGTTTAAATTGTCCGGAAAAGATCAGTTTGCTGACCCAGTCCGACATTTTTCCCGGGTAGAACCACCCGGCTTTGGCATAAAGCAGCATCAGGATGAGCAAACCGAACACGAAAGTGGGGAAGGAGGTGCCGATGATGGAATAAACCCTGGCCGCCTGGTCCACAAATTTATTTTGATTGACGGCGGCTTTCACGCCCAACCAAATGCCAACGGAAAGCATCGGATAAACCGTCCACAACGCCAGGTCAACCGTATTGGGGAAGCGGTCCTTAACGATATCCACGACGGGCTGGGAGGCAGTCCGGGAATAGCCAAAATCCCCGTGCAGGATACCGCCGCTGCGCTGTTTGGTGACAGGGTCAATCACTCCGTCCAGCCAGCGCCAGTACTGCTCAAAGAAAGACTTGTCCAAACCATACTTTCTGATAAGACCTTCGATTTGCTTTTCGTTCTTGGGGAAGTCCCGCACATACAGCGCTGATCGTTCCACCGGACCCAGCAATTGGAGCATGCCAAAGATAATCAGGGTCACTCCAATCAACAGAACGGGAACCAGGAGCAAACGCCGGATGATATAGTTGGTCATTTGATACCTCTCACTTTGTTTTGCCTTTTGCCCCGCACAGAAAACTTCTGTGCAAGGCGAAAGGTAAAAAACCGCGGGGATTGCGGGAGCCTATAAAGGCTCCCGCAATTTGTATCAGCTGTTTACCTGTTCGAAGTCTTACTCGATCAGGAAGTTGAACAGGATGACGTCCTGCTGCAGGCCAGGGCGGCCGAAGTACAGGCGCAGCGGACGGTTGTTGGTTTCTTCGCAGAGCTCAAAGCGTTCGAGGCCAAGTTTGGCGGTGTCAATCTTACACACCGGAACAGGATCTTTGTACGCGTTGGTCTCAGCGTCGTAAATCGCGGCTTCGCTCACCATCGGGTCAACCTGCGGGCGTTGTTCCACCGGGACGTCCATGAAGTCAATGTCGCCAGCCTGGAGCATCGCGAAGCGGGTGCCGAATTCGGGGATAATCGCGATGACCGCGTTCGGAACCTTGGCGTGTTCGCCCCAATAGCCGTCAAAGGCTTTGAGGACAATTTCGGTGCCCTGAGTCCAGTGATCCAGAGCGTAGGCGCCGGTGCCGTTGGCAATCGTGGAGAAGATATCTTCAGCGGAGGTCATGCCATAGGTGTTCTGCCAGGTCTCGCAAGAACCGTCCCAACCACCCTTTTCAATGACCCATTCCTTGTCCATAATGGAACCCCAGCCATTCGCGATGGTGGGGAGGAAAGGACCCCAGGGCTGAGCCAGGGTGAAGGTGACGGTGCCGGCAGCATCGTCGGCAACAATCTTGGATTTCACGGTCTCGCACGCAGCAACCAGCTTGGCGGGATCGGCAGCGATCAGACCTTCGCGATCGTCACCCAGAGCGCCGGAATCATCGACGAGCAGGGTGATGTCATCAATACCGACGCCGAGGAAGGGTTCGGCAAGCATCCACTGCGGGGAGGAATAGCCGCCCTGCAGGAGGCCGCGCTGGAAAGTGTACGCCACATCGGACGGGGTCAAATCGCCGCCTTCGTGGAATTTGACGCCTGGGCGGATGTGGAAGGTCCACACGGTGCCATCTTCAGAGACAGTCCAATCGGTGGCGAGCTGGCCAACGAATTTGTCGGTCGCGGCGCCATCATAGAACACCAGGGTCTCGTAAACGTTCTGGACCACTTCGCCGGAGGCGGTGTCGTAGCTGAGGGCGGGGTCGAGCGTATCCGCGTCACCAATGGTCGCGTAGGTCAGCGTGTCAGGTTTGGTGGCATCAGCCGCTTTGGCAATGGTCTTGAAGTACAGACCAGAGAAAATCGGGTTCATAATGCGGCCCGAGACCCACTTCTGCTCGTAAGCATGGGAGGTAACGAGGACCACGGGAACGCCAGGAGCCTGGTCGTAGTACAGCTGGTTGAACTTCTGATATACGGCATGACGTTCAGCCGGATCAACAAGCCCGACGCCTTCATCAAGCAGGGCCTTGAACTGAGCCTTGAGGTCAGCGGGCATATTCTGACGGGCGCCGTAGGTACCGGTCGTGTAAGGCTGATACCAGTTGTGGGCGTCATGAATATCTTCCAGCCAGCCGCCGGTCATGATCGGGATTTTATGCGCGCGCATGGCAGCCAGATAGGCGGGCCAGGGCAGACCAAGAACTTCAATGCTGAATTTTGGATTCACCTGGGAGAGATTGGCCTGCATAACTTCGGCGATAATCTGGCGGGTGGTGTTGCCGGTGTTGTAGAGCATCTGGAGGCGGAAGCCAACTTCCCAGACGTCATCGGGGTCTTCGCCAGCGGGAATGCCGTCTTTGTCAACATCAGCCAGTTTGAATTCCTCAGCGGATTTTTCCAGGTCCATGGAATAGTGCGGGGCATCCATATCGTAGCCAGGCATGCCAGGCAGAGAAAGGACCTTGGATTGAACGGCTTCGCCCTGGTAGACCTCGTCGATGAGGGTATCCCAGTCAAACGCATACGCGAAAGCTCTGCGGATGTGGATATCATCAAAGAAGGTGGGAGGCACGCCGTTGCCGTCCAGCTTGTTGGAGCCCAGGTACGGGTTCAGCGCGACTTGTTCCACCGGAGCTTCGGTCGCGGCGGGTGCTTCAGTCGCGGCGGGGGCTTGCGTGGCGGTTGTGCCGCAGGCAGCCAAGCCAAGGCTTGCGACCAAAATCAGTGCAATAAGCAAATACAGTTTACGCATTTTTCTCCTCCTTGAGAGAATGGTCTAAATTGTTTTGGCAGACTGATACAACAACATGGGTTTTATACGCTTTCTTAATCTATCACCTCCTTGGTGTTTGTTTGCGGTTCCACTTTGATACAGGCAACGAAATGCCCCGGCGTCACTTCACGGAATTCCGGACGCTCAAGCGCGCATCTTTCATCGGCGATTGGGCAGCGGGTGCGGAAGCGGCAGCCGGAAGGTGGGTTGGCAGGCGAAGGAACGTCTCCTTCAAGAATAATCCGCTGTCGGGTCTCGTAGTAGACGGGGTCCGGAACAGGGATGGCAGAAAGCAGTGCCTTGGTGTATGGGTGCAAAGGATTGTCATAGATGTCATTACGGTCCGAAAGTTCCACAACCACACCAAGGTACATCACCGCGACCCGGTCGCTGATATGACGCACCATTGAAAGGTCATGCGCGATAAAGAGGTAGGTGAGGCCAAGGTCGCGCTGTAAGTCTTCCAGAAGGTTGACAACCTGAGCTTGAATGGACACATCCAGGGCGGAAATCGGTTCATCGCACACGATGAAGGAAGGGTTCATTGCCAGCGCGCGGGCGACGCCAATGCGCTGACGCTGACCGCCGGAAAATTCGTGCGGGTAGCGGTTGGCAAAATCGGGGTCCAGGCGGACAAGGTTGAGCAGTTCCCGCACGCGCTCATCGATTTGTTTGCCGCTGGCTTCGCCAAATGCTAACATGGGGTCGCCAATAATATCACGCACGGTCATGCGCGGATTCAAGCTGGCATAAGGGTCCTGGAAAATCATCTGCAGGTCTTTGCGCATCATCCGCATGGGTTCAGACCGTAACTTGGTCAGGTCGGTATCTTTGTAATAGACATGCCCGGAGGTGGGTTTGTAGAGCTGGAGAATGGTGCGTCCGACAGTGGTTTTGCCGCAGCCGGATTCGCCAACCAAGCCGAGGGTTTCGCCCTTGCGAATTTCCAGGGAAACGCCGTCCACAGCGCGCACGGCGCCAACCTGCCGGCGAATGACGCCCCGATAAATAGGAAAATGCATTACCAGATCTTGAACTCTGACCAGAACTTCGTTATCAGTATTCATTAACGCTCACTTCCCGTTGTCGTGTCCACCCAGCAAGCCACTTTGTGGTGATCGCCGATGTTTTCCAATTGTGGGTTTTGCTGCCAGCATTTTTCCAGCACCCAGCGGCAGCGGGGCGCGAAGGGGCAGGCGCGCGGAGTTTGCAGGAGGATGGGGGGCATGCCCTCGATAGAGTACAGTCTTTGGCGCCCCTTACGTTGGATTTGCGGCAGGCTGTTCAGCAAGCCAATCGTGTAGGGGTGTGAAGGGTGCGCAAAGAGCTCCTTGACGTTAGCTTCTTCAATGATGAAACCGCCGTACATAACCGCGATGCGGTTGGCAATGCTGGCTGCCACGCCCAAATCGTGCGTAATCCAGATAATTGCCATGCCCAGTTCCTGGCGGAGGCGGATGACCAGGTCCACGATTTGCGCCTGGATGGTCACATCCAGGGCGGTGGTAGGTTCGTCCGCGATCAGGATCTGCGGGTTGCAAGAAAGTGCCATGGCAATCATCACGCGCTGGCGCATGCCGCCAGAATACTGGTGCGGGTAGTCTTTCAGGCGTTCCCCCGCGCGGGGAATGCCGACTGATTCGAGCAGTTTGATGGAACGCTCGCGGGCTTCTTTGGGTGTGATGCCCAGGTGCAAGAGCATTGGCTCCGCCATCTGTTTACCGATGTTCATAACCGGGTTCAGGGAGGTCATCGGGTCCTGGAAAATCATACTGATTTGACCGCCGCGCACCTGGCGGATTTGCTCGCTGTTCATTGCCAGCAGGTCTTTGCCCTTAAAGAAAGCCTGACCCGCGGTGATATTCCCAGGAGGGGATTGAATGAGCCTGAGAATAGAAAGCATGGATACGCTTTTTCCGCAGCCGCTTTCCCCGACCAACCCCAGGGTTTCCCCTTCGTCAAGGGTAATAGAGACTCCGTTGACCGCGTGAACAATACCGTCGGGTGTCTTGAATTGGGTCTCAAGTCCTTGCACATCCAGAATTTTTTCAGCCATCGATGAGCCCTTCTTACAGCTTAAATTTCAATTAAGGAAACTACGACCATGATATTCATAACAATTAAATTTTGTCTGGTTCGTAACTCAGCTATTATAACCTTATTATGGATAGAGCGGGAAGGTCAAATTTGTCCAGACAAACCGGTCTTTTCCATCAGAAATATAATATTTCCGGGTTAATTCCTCCATCAGGTCACACTGGGTTGGTTGGGAATAGATTACTTTGCAGCGCGCCCAGGTTCCAAGGAAATCCACAAGGTAATCCATCTGACCAAGTGAAGTATCATAAGCAATTAAGGTCATTTTCCGGGGTTTCGCGACCAGGTCTCCGAGTGGTTGCGCTGTGCTCAGGCGCATGCGCCTGGCAAGGGTTTTTTCCACCTCTTTACCCTGGTTCTCGGCGGCGAAGTTGAGCATTTCGTTGAGCGCCTGGGCTGGTTCCCGGAAGGAGCGGTTCAGAAGTTCATCAGCGGCAAAGCCAGCCGCGCCCATCAGAAGCGATGCCACCAAAAGAATGGCAATCCAACCGCCGGCAGCCGAGGCGGAAAGAGTTTGGTCTACCAAATTGTTTTCCACGATGCCGTAAAGCAGGCAGGGTAACCCAACAACGAGCAAGCCGACGACACGAAATTGTGATATTGCCTCAACATCGGGATATTGAATCCAGTGCGACAAATCAGGGGTCAGCCAGCGCAGCAGAAGGGCGCTGCCGCTGACAGGCAGCCATAATACAAGCCAAACCGCCAGAAAGGCAAATAAAAGCCACAGAATAATGGATGCCAGCCAGTGGCCAACGCGGATGGAGAGCCAACCCACAGCTGCCCCTGCCAACGCGCAGATAAAAAATGCAGGAAGGAATTTCATGAAGGGAAACGTCACATGCGCGCCAGCAAGCTTCACCGCGTCCATCCCCCACGCAGTTAAAGAAAAGACTGCCCCCGCAACCAGCCCGTAGAAAAAACCTATGCCTTGTTTCTTTCTATCAAACGGCGCTGCCATATTAGTATTATAGTATTAATTGATTACCTTCAAAATTTCATTTTTAATTTCGGGAAGGTGAGCTCCGGTCGCGAAAAATGAAACAAAACGGAATTTGGCTGATTCTACGTGAACAGGGTGTTTTGTCAAGCCTGAACAATAAAAATAACCAAAGGATGATTTAGCCAGCCTGGTCCCTCTTTGTCTGCGGCATGCTTCCGGAGAGTTTGAGGCGCGCCTTGTGGGTTGCGTAAATCAACCCACTGCGAGGGCGGTCGTACCGCTGTGAGATGCTGCCTTTTCCGGGCCAGACAGGTTGGCGAAACGCCAACCTGTGATAAAGTCCGCATAAGAGGCAAAGGCGGGAGCGCTGCTTATTCGCAACCAGGAAGGCTGAATAAATCTTCCATTGTCTGGCCAAACCGGTCGACGAAATACTGCCGCATCATTTCAATGGAATGCAGGTAAACATCCTTAATGTCAGGGTCATTGAAGGCTTTGAAAAAGTATTCTTCAACCGTCATATCTTTATAACTGCACCAGCCGTCCACGTGTTCTTTTGTATCGCTAAAATATTCAAAGTTCCCCCCACCTCCAAAATCATCATCCACCCCGATAAAAAACCGCCGCTCTGCCAGGTTATACGTACCAACTATGCGATAACCCTCGCTTAGCGGCGTGAAGAACCTTATGTCGTACTCCTTTTCTCCCCATTCCGGGCGCCGGATTTCGATATTGTAGTCTCTATCCCCGCGCTGCTCGTACAGGCATACGGCGTTGGCTTTGTCGGGGAAGAAGCCCAGGCTTTTGAGGGTTGGCGGTTCAAACGGAAGCGCAAAGAGCGCCTCAGCAGTCATATGAAAGGTGCTCAATATCACCTCGTTGAAAATGGGAATACCCGCCAACAGCAGGTCGTCAGCTTCTGCGTCAGGCAGAGCCGCTCGCCAGATCTGCTCCACCCTCTCACGCTCTTCCGTTCCCAATGAAAAGCCGCCGTTGGCTGGATCGTAGACATAATTCATAATCATCTCGCGGTTTTTGCCCATTTGAAACACGAAGGCATTGAGTTTGGGATAGAAACCCACCCCCAGCTTATGCTCCCCGTCCAAATACATGGTTACATGCACGCAGTTTTCAAAACCTAATTCTGGCGGAATGCCCCACTCAGAATGGTTGATGCGCACAGTCGCGGTATCTCCGTCAAAACGGGCTTGCTTGCTGTTCATATCCATCGTAAAGCCAAGTTCTTCCAACGTGGTCGCGATGATAAAATCTTTCTCTTCCAGCCCGGAGTAGACCTGAGCCAGGGGAGTGTAGTCCCGGATTGGGCTGTTGGCCAGGTAGAGGGCTTTCAGGTTGTGCAGTGATGTCAGAGGGGTAAGCTCGGATATTGTTGAATTGTCCAGCTTCAGGTATTCCAGATTGACCAGCTGCGCAAGCGGAGTGTAATCTTGCGCTGCGCAGTTTGACAGAAACAGCAGCCGCAAACCGGTCAGCCCAGCCAGCGGGGAAATATCCGCAATCGGGTTTCCTTCCAATGACAGGGCGCGGAGCTTTGTGAGCCCTCGCAGCGCTGATATGTCCATAATCGCGTGCGCGGACAAATTGAGGCTATCCAGGTTTGTGAAGTTTTCCAGCCCCCCGAGATTGGTGATTTTCATCCCGTCGGAGAGGGATTCCTGCCAGTCAAGACTGAGATTTAGGCTGGTCACCGCCTGCGCTTCCGCCGCGCTGATATCGCCTGTGGGCTTGCCCATTGTCGCGCGTATCATTGCCTCCAGTACGGGGTCCGAAAATTTGACCGGCGGCTCCGCTTCCGCCTCCTTATTGGTACCTGGTGAGACCAAAGCGGCAGGTTCCATCGTCGCCGAACGCGGTGTTTCCGTCGCGGCAGGCGCGGCGCAGCCGGTGAGGTGGAGCGCTGCCAGCAGACTAAGCGCCGCTAATAATCTCTTTTTCATGGTGAGGACCTCCGTTTAATGGTCAGATGGGGCAAAGCCGGTTTTTTCTTATGGTTACAGGCGAAAACCAGATAATCGATTTTAATCGATGCGAATCGGTAATTGGCATTATGGATACAAATCTCATGATAGGATAGAGGCCAACCTTTCCGAAGGGTTTACTGTATTTGCATATCCACTTTTGCATCAAAAAAGATTACACACATCCAATATCCTTGAAAGTCTCAGTCAGGAGATCAAGTAGCGCACCAGTGTTGTGCGGACCTTTCCTTATGAAGACGCCTGTCTGCGTCTGGTCTCAACTTTATTTGATGGAGTTCAGTGAAGATTGGGAATATGGCAGGATCTATTTAAAAATAGAGAACACATAGACTGTTGTTTCCGGGAGGGATCCGTGACTAATTTACAATAATTTGACACATGATCAACCTGAGAAAAAATGATTTTTGAGACGATTGATCCTGCTTTAGCGATTAAAAATCAATATGGAGAGCCAGGGTTAGTTTCTTGGAATTAATTTTCCAAAAACAACATAGCGGGCGTTGTCATATTCATAAGAGCATGTGGCCAGCGTTATGATCCGATCATGCGGCTTAACATCCACAGAGCTTGAAAACGTCGACCGACTTTTCAGCCAAACGATATATGTTAAGAAATCGGTTTCGTCATTAAAGGTAAATCTTAAGAAAGGTTCGTTGCCATTGGCAACATAACCCGCAAAGAGTTCAATTTTGTAATCACCTTCAGGTGTATATAATTCCATAACGGGGAAGGACTCGTAAAATTCTTGTTTGCGATAATTTGCTAAAGAAGCAAACATAGAGCCGTCATTCATGTTATGCCCATATATAACCGTATTCTTATCCGAAAAATTGCCTGCATTTTGGACATCAATGAACAAGGTTCCCAAACGGTTCGGTTGGTGATCAAAGAGGTGTGTCAGATAATAACTGTTATCTTTGCCCTGGACAACAGGCAGATCAATAGGTAAGCCAGGCGCCGTAATCCAGGCAACAATATCCTCATTTTTAATTCGCAAATACATGAAATCCATAATGGAGCGATTATCAGCAGCTTGTATCTCTTCCGGCATGGATTTGTCCATACTTTGTCTGACATGTAGATAAAGCACCTGTTCCGCTTTAAGTGCCGAATAAAAATTATTACCAACCTGGTACTCACGATCCAGGCGAAAATAAATCATGCCAAAGACAATAACAGCAATCAGGCTCAATCCGATTAAGCCTGGCAAGAGAAAGGAACTCACCCCAGTTGTCTTTCTGTCTGTCTTTTTTGGGGGGCTTTGCTTAAGTCTTTTTTTTAGGTTTTCGGTGTGTTTACTCATTTTGGGAAACAAGAATGAAATTAGCCGTGGGGTTTATAAAACCCCACGGCTCTCGCTGTGATAGAACTTATCTTTGAGTCTGCCTGCGCTTCTTATATTGCAGGAAACCAAATGAAGCAGCGGAAAGAACCAGGATGGACGCAGACGTCATCAGCCCGATTCTCGCAATTGTGGCGGTATTATCGTCTCCCGTGTAGGGGACGCTGCTGCGCCAGTTTACGAAGGCTGCAACCTTGCCGGCTGTATCCATGATTCCAACCGTGCCAGTATAACTTGTTCCATATCCGCCGAGGTTTGCTTCAACTTCGGTAACTTTATACGACGTTCCGACCAGAATGTCCTCAATCACGATAAATTCACCATGTTTGAGCTGGACCGATTCACCGCTTCGAATGGTTCCGGATTTACTACCATGGTAGTTATAAACCTTATCGCTGCCAAATTCCACGGTGAAAGTGAAGTATTTGTCCCGATTTGCTAAGTTTCCTGTTACGGTCTTTCTGATGGTGAGGCTGCCAACTTCACGGGTATTGGTAAACGCCGCAACTAAAGGCTCTCCAGACTCGATTACACCGGTTGTGCCTGTGTAGGTTGTAATGTAGCCATCGGCGGAATAATCAGCTTCAATCACTGTATACGCTGCACCGATGGGCAGTTCGCTAATTGTGATGCTTTGTCCGTGAGCGAGATAAATCGTATCACCGCTGCGTATAGCACCATTTGCCGCGCCGCCCGAGCCTGCATACGGGTACTCGTAAGGCGCATCATCAAACGTAACGGTGAAGGCAAACAGTTTGTTGGGATCACCGCCGTTCCCTGCAACTGTCTTACTGATGATAAGGCTGCCGGAAGCTTGCAGTCGAGGATAGTTCACCACCTCATAAGGACTTGGGATCGACATCGGTCTGCCATTAATCGTCGTTGCAAAGTTCGAACCAACAACAATCACAAATTCAAGTGATATATGGTAATAACCTGCTGGCGGATTTGTTTCCCGTAGGATGTAGGTACCAGGCTGCAATCCATAAATCCTGATATTCCCATTAGCATCAGAGACACGCACCGCTCGCGGTGTTGAAGCGTTGCCGCTGGCGTCGGTGTTATAGAGCGTAAATTCAGCGCCTGGCAAAATGCCGCCCTCAGCGTCTGTCTTTTTGATCGACACAAAGCCGCTGTGTAGCATTGTTGCCGAGCCGTGCTGTTCGGTGATAATGAAGCTCTCGCTTGTTCCCGTTCCCTCACCCTCAGCGCCAAGCAGCTTTGCAGAGTTTGTAATTTCGCCCGGTTGACCGGTGATATCAGTCAGATATGAAAGCCGGTAGCCTTTGGTGTTGTTGGGGAAGGTAAAGGTTAAGGTGCGGGTAGCGTTATTGTAGACCAGTTTTGCCTGGATTGTTGCCAGATCCAGTTCCGGACCCTGAGTAAATCCACCATCGCCGTTTGCGTTGGGGATCAGCTCATAAACGGTAATGTTACGCACGCCACCTTGTTCCCAAATCAGATTGCCACTCGAATCGATGCGCAGATCAATTCCTTCCGGAAGAACATCCTGAATACCTGTGGCAATCGGGCGGTTGAACGGAATATAGTCCAACAACCAGGTTAATATACCGTCATATTGCCGGGTAAGAACAATCGACTTGTCGATAATTTCGGTTCTCACTCTGACGTCCTGGGTAACGGTAACCCCAGGGGTCCAGTTCTCCGCACTTAAATTCGCAGTATTGGTTTTAGTGTGGACGTTAGCTCCAACAAGATAACCATCAAAGGTTTCATCTGTGGGTTTCGCTTTCACCAAAATAACATAGGGTTTGTCTAAATCTTCGAAGGTAAATGTGGCAATAGAGGTGCCTACATTGTTTGTGAAGCCTGTTATGGTTGCGGGATCCAGTGCAGGGATAGTTGCTCCCGATGAAGTATTCACATCGTAAATAAGGAACATCTCTCCGCCTGAGAAAGGCGCAAAGACCCAACCAGCAGGTAGTGTGTCGGTAACGGTAACATCGCCAAAACCGCCAGGGAGATTGGTTTCAACGTCACCGAAATCCAATCCGGTTTTGTTGACAACCAGGCGGAAGATCACTTCCCGGAAATCATAATGAAAGCCTGCTTCCAACGCGGTGGTGCTGTTATTTGGATCAATCTCTAAATCGGGATCGTGATCATTTGCAACTTCTACCCGCTTTAGCATTTGTTTGGCCAGGACCATGTTATTGAACGGGACAGAAGCCTGACTTTGACCGCGATAAGTGGTTCCCTTATAAAGCGAAGCGACGTTAACCACAGTTTGGGAGGCTTTATTGCCAGCCAGGATGTTAGGATCAATCACCTGGCTTCTCAAAACAACCTGGTTGGTTCCTAAAGATCTCAGATTGGACACCTTAACCAAAGTGCCCAGACCTTCCAGATCAAAGGTTTCAACAGTCAGATGGTTGTCTTTTGAATCCACAGCAACAAATTTTTGTCCGTTATTCCGGGAAACCCCTGAACTTCCGATCGTAATGCCCGCCGGCCAATTCGCGGACGCCATCAGAGCCGCGTTTGTTGTAACCGCATCATGCACAAACAAATCGTAATAGACGAAGTCTGTCGCGCTTTGTCCCTTCAGATCAACATTAATTGTCCAGGTAATCTGCCGGTTTTCGATATCATCTTCAGTTTGAGTGCCGCTTTTGGTAATCGCGTCGTAACCGATTGAAACGCCAGTGCTTCCGCTATTACCGCTGCCAGGCGTGCCGTCGGCACCGGTCCATGAGGCTGAGGCGCTGTTGTAATAGGTTTTTGAGGTAACAGAGCCGTCATCAGAATCGGGCACTGTGCTGACAATCACCAGACGACCTTTGTAGTTTACGTCTCCAATTTCATAGGCACCACCAGTGGGCTCGGTGCTCCAGCTCAATCCGGGAACGTCAACCCAAGTGCCGGAAACCTCATCCCATCGCTGCCAAACCGCGCTTTGGAAACCGAGACCTCCGGTTAGTGGGTCGGTAATGATCAAATCATACAATGTTCGCCCCGCATTATCCACCGGGATTGCCCAGGTGATCGTTCGGTCAATGGGGTTATAGCTGCCATCACCGCCAAACCCATCATGAGCAGTACCTGATTTGGAAATTGATGGCCCCGTGATGGTCGCGGAAGCGCTATCAGACCCGATTGGAAGTTCATCATCGGAGATATCGGCGGTATTTGTAATTGTGCCGCCGCCCGCCAGAACCGGCCCGGGGATTTCGGTTTTGAAAGTTATCGTAACGGGGCTGACAGATGGGTCAGGGAAAGAATAGGACATGAGAGTGCCTGTGATGGTTGGATCAACAGCCACTCCATTAAAAATAAAACTTCCAGCCACATACGCGCCCACGCTTGCCAAATCATCTTCAAAAAGATATCCACCCAAGTTGAGTGGTGTAGGATCAGGAACAGTGTCGCTCTCTCCGGTTACGGTTACTGTCCAGGTAATCGTGCCTTCATTCAGGTCGATTGAAGCAACTTCTTTCGTAACTGTGTGGGTAATTACATCACCTGGAAGCTGAAGTCTGTACGTTTTGTCGAGAATTGTTACATATTCTTCGCCATCGTCACCTACTTCATATTCGCCGTTAAAGACCAAATTGCAGGCAAACTCAGCAGATACTTCCGCGTAGGGAGGAACTCCTTCAGGGAGTTTTGTTGGGTCAAAGATATATTCCTCACCATCGAACACAATTGTCGCGACAGCCTGACCAGCAGCGTTGTTGCTGAATTTGACTGTACCAACTTTTATCGTACCAAAATACAGGTCCTGGTCTAGAGGAATTGGGTCAAATTTAAAATGCTCACTAATCAGTAAGCTGACCGAATCGCCATAGACAAAATAATCATCGACGCCATCGCCAATAACCGGGATAGAAGGCAGCGTAATCGTTATGCCCACTCCTGCGGAACTGTCGATAATTCCGCCTTCATCTACGCCTGTAACTACTACCGTCGCGTCGATTGTGGTGGGGGTGTCGGCGTTCACGCGGCTGATTGGCATAAAAAAAGCGTTCATTACAAAAATTGCCGCCATAAGCCACGTTAACACTGGTTTGTAAGTTTTAGTATCCAAATTTATTTCCTCGCTTTTCCTTTGATTTGATTGATGATTACCCACCCTATTGTTAACAATGAGTTATCATTCGGCTTATTCTACTAAAACTTGATAATAAATCAAGGCGTATTGCATAAAAAATAAAAACGTGATATAAAACAGACTAACAATTTAACAGCCCTAAGCGGCGCACTTATCCAGAGAGGTGGAGGGAACGGCCCGATGATACCTCGGCAACCACCAGGTGAAAGCCTGGACGGTGCCAACTCCGGCAGAGCAATATTTCTGGAAGATGAGAGGCGAGCCAGCATGAACAATGCCCCCCTCTCCGCGAGGGGTCTTTTTTTAAAGAAACTGGAGGTTTCTTACTATGACGACGACTTTTATGAAGTCACCCAAATTTCTGTTCACGTCCGAATCCGTGACCGAAGGTCACCCGGACAAAATGTGCGATCAAATCAGCGACGCGGTGTTGGATGAAGCTTTGCGCGCAGACCCGTCCTCTCGGGTTGCAATCGAGACCGTGACCAAAACCGGTTTTGTGCTGGTGACCGGCGAGATGACCACGAGTACCTACGTGGATATCGAAAAACTGGTCCGCGATATCGTCAACGGCATCGGCTACGACCGCGGCAAAAAGGGCTTCGACGGCTCCACTTGCGCTGTGATGGTGGCGGTTTCGGCGCAGTCACCGGATATCGCGCAGGGCGTGGACCGCAACGGCAAGACCATACCGGTGGAATACAGCGAGGAGTATATCAACGCCGGCGGCGCCGGAGACCAGGGCATGATGTTTGGCTATGCCTGTGATGAGACCGAGCAGCTGCTGCCGCTCCCGATTTACCTTTCGCACAAGCTCTGCCGCCGCATGGCGGAAGTGCGCAAAAACGGCACCCTGGAATGGATGTACCCGGACGGTAAGAGCCAGGTGACCGTGGAATATCACTACGGCAAACCTGCGCGCATCGATACCGTGCTTATCAGCACCCAACACGCCGACGCGCTCAATGGCAAGACGGTCACCAACGAGCAAATCCGGGCGGATTTGATTGAGCACGTGATTAAACCCGTCCTCCCTGCCGAACTGGTGGACGAAAATATCAAGATTTACACCAACCCGACCGGACGCTTTGTCATCGGCGGACCGCTGGGCGATTCCGGGCTGACCGGTCGCAAGATTATTGTGGATACCTACGGCGGTATGGGCAGGCACGGAGGCGGCTGCTTCAGTGGGAAAGACCCGACCAAGGTCGACCGCTCCGCCGCGTATGCCGCGCGCTGGGTTGCCAAGAATGTCGTGGCAGCCAAGCTGGCATCCCGCTGCGAAGTTCAGATTGCCTATGCCATCGGAAAAGCCGAACCGCTGAGCATTAACGTGGAAACTTTCGGAACCGGCGTCATTGATGATGACAAAATTGCCGCGGCTATCAGCAAGGTGTTTGACCTGCGCCCGCGCGCCATCATTCATCAGTTGGATTTGCTGAAGCCTATCTATAACCAGCTGGCAGCTTACGGGCATTTTGGACGCGATGACCTGGACCTAAGCTGGGAAAAGACCAATAAAACCGCCGAGCTTCGCCTGGCTGCTGGTCTGTAATTACCTGGTTAAGAAAAAAGCCTCTGAATTCAAATCAGAGGTTTTTTATTTTTGGGTAAGGTCAGTTTTTCAGATACAGCACCACTGCCAGGACCGCGAACAGCAAGGCGGCAGCCAGCAGCCCTATCTTTAGGTATTCCGAGATGAGCGGCTTCTGAGCCTCGGGCTGACTGTCCGCGGCGGTTTCGGGGGCGGTCTTGGCTTGCGCGGGCGGGTAACTGGCGACAATCTGCCCGGCTTCGGCTTCCCGGATGCCGAGAATGAGCGGCTCGACTGGCTCGGAACCCGCCAGGGCGCTGAACGTTTCCGCCTGCGGGGCTTCCGTTGGCGAAGCCTCCGGCACGCCCGCGCCGGCG
>JAKQFH010000077.1 GCA_029556265.1 Chloroflexota bacterium
ACTTATTCAACAGAAGAGGAGCAAAAATGAGCGACATAGTACCTTTTGACAATACGAAAATTGAACTCATCAAGCGCCAGATCGCGAAGGGCGCAAGCGATGATGAACTCAAGATGTTTTTGTACCAATGCCAGCGGACGGGGCTGGACCCGTTCAGCCGCCAGATTTACGCGATCAGCCGCAAGGAAAAAGACAAAGCCAGCGGCAACTGGGTTACTAAGATGAGCACCCAGGTTTCGATTGACGGCCTCCGCCTGATCGCGGAACGCACCGGAAAGTACGCCGGGCAGCTGGGTCCGGTCTGGTGCGGAACTGACGGCGCGTGGGTGGATGTTTGGCTGAAGCCTGAACCGCCATCAGCCGCCCGGGTTGGCGTAATGCGTAATGACTTCAAAGAGCCTGTTTACGGCGTTGCGCTTTACACGGAGTACGTTCAGTCCTACGAGGGTAAACCGATGGGATTGTGGGCGAAAATGCCCGCCCTGATGCTTGCCAAATGCGCTGAGAGCCTTGCGCTTCGCAAAGCCTTCCCACAAGAAATGAGCGGCATTTACACCAGCGAGGAAATGTCTCACTCCGGCGCAAACGTGGTAGAAGGGGAGATTGTAGAGCTTGAAAGCGAAGCTATACGAAATGAGCCGGAAAAGAAGGCTGAAGCTCCCAGAAACGGGAAGAAGTGGGAACGCCCGTTCACGCCGGAAAGCCTGAAAGAAGCTCTGCAGGTGAAGGCAGAGAAAATCAGCAATCCCGCCAATGAAGCGCAGACCAAGCTGTTCACCGCGCTGTGGATGGAGTACTTCGGAAAGCTCGAGGTTGAGCGGCACGCGGTCCAGGAATACCTGACCGGGAAAACCAGCCTGAAAGACATTGACGGAAAAATGCTGGCGGCCATGCTGGACTGGCTGAAGCCTGAAAAATCGCCGGACGGATCGGGCATGTATGTTATCAGCAAGCTTGCGCTGCAAGAGTTGGCTGCGGTGGTAAAATTCGTGACAGAAGCCAACGGACAGCAAAACTTA
>JAKQFH010000085.1 GCA_029556265.1 Chloroflexota bacterium
GGAGGCTTGCTTGGACTTGAGCGTGAAATCAGGTGCTTTGGAACCTACTGGTATTGGCATATTTATACTTTGTTAATGATTGAGTTTATCTATTGGATAAACAGGTAAGCCGGGTTGGGCCGCCTGTCAAACGGCAAGACAGCCAAAAGCGCGGCTAAAGCGCGCCTGGCTACCCTATTCGCAGACTTTTATGCTCCATCCCCGGCCTTCCAGCGAACTGTGCCATTTTGGCACACTTCAGTCCTGGCGCTAATGGCCGTAATCACCCTCGGACGCCCCCCCTCCAAAGACGAAAACAAGCCCTTTCTCCAGCCAACCTAACCGGCAACCCTCTCCAACCGACGTTTTCCTTGCCAGCCCTCCAATTCACTCCATTTCCCGTCATTTTTCCGTCCCAATACGCCGTGTACAAGGGGTGTACACCGGATGCTCACCGGATGCACATAGAATTTTAGCTGGTACACCCCTTGAGCATCCCTTGTACACCCCTTGTACACGGCGTATTGGGAGCCCTAAATGAGCCTGGGAATGGGGTAAATCAAGGAAAACCGGGGAGTGTGCCGGTCGGAAGCGAATCGAGCCTATTGGAGCGGATATTCACTGGAATATCCCAAAACCGGAATCTGCCCCGGAAAGGAGGGACTCTTGAGCGGTTTTGGCACGACGAAAGCAGGCCTGACCTCGGTCTCCTGATGGTTGACGTGTCTCCGAGTATTGTGCCCCCGCCCCGCAATCTGTGAAGCGCCGCAGCCGAATCCGCGTCACTTTGGATGGATTGGGCAGGGGGCGAGTTTCCGCCGTAATAATCCCCCAAGCCTGACCAGCCTCGGCTCTACTGGCTCGTCCACCAGTTCGGGAACGTCTCTCGCCTTTTGAGAAACTGCCATCATCCCGCCCGGCCTTCTCCAACCTCCAAGCGGCGGTTAACACCGCGCTTGACCTCCCGTTTCGAGCGCAAAGGTCTCACTCTTTCGTGAAAGGCTTCCCTTGCCATGCTGCCCTGTCTAATATCCTGCCCCAATGAAGACGCTGAAAACCTTTCTGGTTCTGGCGACACTGGCGCTCTGTGCCTTTGGCCGCGAGTCGCTGGCGACCGCCCAAGTCCCCGCGCCTGCCAGTACCTATCGCAACCCGCTGCTACCCGAGCGCGAAATAGCCGATCCTTTTGTCCTGCGGTTCAACGGCCAGTATTATCTTTATTCGACCACCGATAGCCGGGGTTACGAGGTGTTTGTGTCCGAAAATCTGGTGGACTGGAAGAACAAGGGGCGCGTGTTTCGCGACCCGCGCGGCGGGAATTGGGCCCCGGAGGTGTTTCATAACCAGCG